>JAPPKP010000317.1 GCA_028819955.1 Rhodospirillaceae bacterium
TCGCGATCAGGGCCGCGGTCCCGCGATAGCGCCACCAATGCTCGACCTTGACGTGATCCGGAAACACAGGATGTGCCACAAGAGTAGCACTTGGCAGGGCGCTTCGGAACTCCATCATGGCCCGTGGCATGTGGTAGCCGCTGGTAACCAGGCGAAGGCTGGTGAACGCGCGGGCGGCCATCCAGGCGGCGGCCTCCTGCGCGTTCGCCGCGGTGTCCTCCGCCTCGTAGCCGAGCTCCACGCAGCAGGCCCAGAGCGCGGGATCGTGACGCGCGCGGAGCTCGGCGCTTTCGACCCCCTCGGCGACGCCGGTGACGAAGAGCGCCTGCGCGAGGCCGCTCTCAAGCAGGCGGAGCCCCTCCTCCAGCCGCCCGGAGCCGCCGGTGGGCACGACGATGGCCTCGGTCGCGAGGCCGGGTTGCTGGGTCCCTTGGCCCGCCGAATCGGCGAACCACGCGAGCCCGCCGGACCAGAGCAGCGCGAAGAGCGTAACCGCCACAAGCAGCGTGCGAGCGGTGCGGCGCGTCCATCGCCGAACGCCGGGAGACAGCTTAGACTTCATGGCCAGCCGTCGCCGCGCCGCCGGGCTTGACAGAGCAGGCCGCACGGTGACTTGGTCGGGCCGCCCATGCGACGGGTCTTGATACGGAGAGGAGGCAACTGCCCCACCCCCCATGATCGTACGCTGCTCTTCCTGCGCGACCCGCTACCTGGTCGATCTGGCCGATCTCGGTGAGGCCGGGCGCCGGGTGCGGTGCACGCGCTGCGGCCATGTCTGGCACCAGACGCCGGGGGCCGATACGCCCGAGGTGTCCGACCGGGTTGCGCCGTCGGTGCGGCTGGACCGCCCGCCGGCATGGGCGGGCTGGGCCGCGGCCGGACTCTTCGTCATTGCCGCCCTTGCGGGCCTCGCGCTCGCGCGCAATGCGATCGTCGCCGGCTGGCCGGGCACGGTCAGCATTTACGATGCCGTCGGCCTGCCGATCCAGGCCCCGCAGGCGCAGGGCCTGCGCATCGTCGACGTGCAGTCGGAGCGGGTGAAGGAGGGTGACAGGATCATTTTGCTGGTGCGCGGCGCGGTCGAGAACACCACGGAGAAGGGCCGCAGGCTGCCGCCGCTCCGAGCGGTGCTCGTGGACGAGGCGGGCTCCGCGCTGCACGAGTGGCCGGTGGCGGCGCTGGCGCGCGTTCTGGGCGACGGCCAATCGACGCCCTTCGAGAGCTGGCTCGAAGACCCGCCGGAGGGGGCAGCGAAAGTTTCGGTCGGCTTCGTCGCCGATGGGGAGGATTAGCGCGGCACGCCGCGGAGGTTCGGCGCTCAACCGAGCCAAGGCGGCACGAGGTCGCGGGCCAACAGGGCCTCGTGGCCCTGACGCTGACGGATGCATGCAGGTGCGTCGCCCCGCACCATGACCTCGGCGGGCAGCGGCCGCCCGTTGTAGGTCGACGCCATGACCGAGCCGTAGGCGCCCACATCCCGCACCGCCAGCAGGTCGCCCGCGGCAAGCGGAGGCAGCGCTCGCCCGCGTCCCAGTACGTCTCCGCTCTCGCAGACCGGCCCGGCGATATCGGTCTCCACCGTTCCGGCGCCCGGCGCGGGCTCCGCCACCGGGTCGATGCCATGCCAGGCGCCGTAGAGCGCAGGCCGCATCAGGTCGTTCATGGCGGCGTCGACGATGGCCCAGCAGCGCTCGCCGGCCTGCTTGACCACGATCACGCGGGTGAGCAGGACGCCTGCAGGCGCCACCAGCCAGCGGCCGGGCTCGATCGCCACGGTCACGCCGAGGCGCAGGCGGACACGCTCGACCAGCGCGCCGTAGGCCTCGACATCGGGCGGCGTCTCGTCCCGGTAGCGCACGCCGAGCCCGCCGCCGAGATTGAGCCGGGTCACCGGGTGGCCGGCGGCGCGCAGGCCCTCCACCAGCGTGACGAGCCGATCGAAGGCGGCCTCGAACGGCGCGAGTCGCGAGAGCTGGGAGCCGATATGCACGGCAAGTCCGACCGGCTCGATCCCCTCCAGGGCAGCGGCTCTCGCGTAGAGCGCCGGAATCTCCGCGTCGTCGATGCCGAACTTGTCGCCCCGCCGGCCGGTGGCGATCTTGTCGTGGGTTTCCGCATCGACGTCCGGGTTGACGCGAAGCGCCACGGGCGCGCGCGTGCCGGCGGCCCGCGCGGCCGCGTCCAGAGCCTCAAGCTCGGCCGGCGATTCGACGTTGAACTGTCCGACTCCGGTAGCCAGCGCCAGGTCCATCTCGTCTCGCGTCTTGCCCGGCCCGGCGAACACCAGACGATCCGGCGCGATGCCGGCCCGGAGCGCGCCGCGCAGCTCGCCGCCCGAGATGATATCGGCGCCGGCGCCGAGCCGGGCGAAGGTGCGGATCACCGCGAGGGTGTCGTTGGCCTTGACCGCGTAGCAGACGAGCGCGTTGGGCGCAGCCTGGGCAAGTGCCCGGTAGCGGGCGACGAGGACCGCGTTCGCGTAGCAATAGGTGGGCGTGCCGAACTGCGCCGCGATCGCGGGGAGCGAGACTCCCTCGGCGTGGAGAACGCGGCTGCCGTTCTCCTCCCGATAGGCGAATGCGTCCACGTCAGGCGCCCGTCAGGCCTGATACGTAGCGGCAGCGGCCTGAGGCACCACTTGGGCCTCGGCGGGTGGGGGCTCGAGCGGACCCTTCCTGCCGCAGCTCGACAAGGCGACGACCAGGCCGATGGCAGCGACGATCGTCATAAGCAGGCTGAGCTTGCGTATCATGTGGTCAGGCCCTCCGCGCGGCCATGCTGCCCCGGCCAATGGGCGCCTCTATAGGACGTGCTTATAGGAAACGCTGCCGGGCGCGGGCAATTTGTTTCGCGACCTCGCTGGGCGCCGTGCCGCCCTCGCTGGTGCGGCGCGCGATGGCCGTGGCGGGGTCGAGCAACGCCACCACGTCGGCGGTGATTCTGGGCTCGACGGCCTGCAGGTCGACGAGTGCCAAGTCCTTGAGATCGCAACCGCTCTCGTCGGCGAGCCGCACGATCCGCCCGGTGATCGCATGCGCCTCGCGGAAGGGAACGCCGGCCTCCTGCACCAGCCAGTCGGCGAGGTCGGTGGCGGTCGCGTGGCCGGTCCCGGCAGCGCGCGCCATCGCGTCCGCACTCACGGTCATGTCGCGCACCATGCCGGTCGTCGCCGCGAGGCAGAGCGCGAGGGAATCGAAGGCGTCGAACAGCGGCTCCTTGTCTTCCTGCATGTCCTTCGAATAGGTGAGCGCGAGCCCCTTCATCATGGTGAGCAGGCCGATCAGCGCGCCGACGATGCGCCCGCTCTTGCCGCGCACCAGCTCGGCGGCGTCCGGGTTGCGCTTCTGCGGCATGATGGAGCTGCCGGTCGAGAAGCGGTCGGAGAGCGCGATGAAGCCGAACTGCGCGCTCGACCAGAGCACCAGCTCCTCGGCGAAGCGCGAAAGGTGCATGGCGATCAGAGCCGCCGCCGCCAGCGCCTCCACCACGAAGTCACGGTCGGAGACAGCGTCGATGGAATTGGCCGCCGGCCGATCGAATTCGAGCAGCTCGGCGGTCATGGCGCGGTCGATGGGAAACGAGGTCCCGGCGAGTGCGGCGGCGCCAAGCGGCGATTCGTTGAGCCGCTTGCGGCAATCGGCGAGGCGCCCGCGGTCGCGCCCGATCATCTCGACATAGGCCAGGAGGTGATGGCCCAAGGAGACCGGCTGCGCCACCTGAAGATGCGTGAACCCGGGCATGACGGTGGCCGCGTGCTCCTCGGCCCGGTCGATGAGCGCGGCCTGAAGGGCGCAGCAGGCTTCGTCCGCCTGGTTCAGACGCGCGCGCAGCCAGAGCCGGAGGTCGGTCGCCACCTGGTCGTTGCGCGAGCGCGCGGTGTGGAGGCGGCCGGCGGCCGGGCCGATCAAGGCCGCGAGCCGGGCCTCGATGTTCATGTGGATGTCTTCGAGCGCGCGGTCGAAGTGGAAGCCGCCGGCCTCGATCTCCGCCCGCACTTGGCGCAGGCCGTCCGCGATCGCGTCGGCGTCCTCATGTGACACGATTTCCTGCTTGGCCAGCATTGTGACGTGGGCGATGGAGCCCGCAATGTCCTCGGCATAGAGCCGGCGGTCGAAGTCGATGGAGGCGTTGATCGCCTCCATCACCTCGTCGGGCGACGCCTCGAACCGGCCACCCCACATGCGGTTGGGCGTGTTCGCGGCGCCCGCCTCGGGCGCAGGCGGCGCGGCCGGGGATGTCTTGCGTGTCATGAGTCGGCGACTCCACCGCTGCCTCGACTAGTATCGCAGAGTCCTGCGGGAATAGGAGCCGGGTGCAGGGTTCTGGAACCCCGCGCGAGGCCGTGGCACCCTGCGCCCCATGAGCAGCGAGCGGCAGTTCGTCGTCAAGCCGGACCCTGAAGACGGGCGCCTCACGCGCCTGCTCGATGGGGTCGATCAGGACGGCGCGGCGGTCGAGGCCCGCGTCGTCGAGGAACGGCCGCTGACCCTCTTCCTCAACGGGCAGGAGATCGTCACGGTGATGACGATCCGCGACTACCCGGAGTATCTGGCTTTGGGCTATCTGCTCAACCAGAACATGCTGCGCCACGACGACGAGGTGACCGGCATCGACTACGACGAGGACATCGAGACGGTGGTCGTCCGCACCCGCCGCGAGACCGATTTCGAGGAGACGCTGCGCAAGAAGACGCTCACCTCGGGCTGCGCCCAGGGGACCGTCTTCGGCGACCTGATGGAGCGCTTCGAGGCGACTGTGCTGGACCCGGAGGCCCGCCTCAAGACCTCGTGGCTCTATTCGCTCAGCCGGGCCATCAACATGCAGCCAAGCCTCTACCTCGCAGCGGGCGCCATCCACGGCTGCGTGCTGTGCGAGGAAGGGCGGCCGTTCATCTATATGGAGGATGTCGGCCGGCACAACGCCATCGACAAGATCGCGGGCTACATGTTCCGGAATGGCATCGGGGCCTCCGGCAAGATCATGTACACCACCGGGCGGCTCACCAGCGAGATGGTCATCAAGACGGTGACCATGGGCATCCCGATCCTGATCTCGCGCTCGGGCTTCACCGCCTGGGGAGTCGAGCTCGCCCGCGAGGCCAATCTCACGTTGATCGGCCGCGCGCGCGGCAAGCGCTTCGTCGCGCTCGCCGGCGCCGACCGCCTTGTCTACGATGCCGATGCGTCGGCGGTTGCCGACGAGGCGAAGCGCCACCGGCGCAAGGGCAGCGTCGCGGCGGAAGACGCGGCCTGACCGCACCGCCCGCACGAGAGCGAACGCCACTCGGGAGAGACCGCGCTGAGCGCCTACACGGAACTGACGCCGATCATCGTGCTGACCGGCTTCCTGGGCAGCGGCAAGACCACCCTGCTCAACCGCCTGCTGAAGCATCCCTCGCTCGGCGACGCGGCGGTGCTCATCAACGAGTTCGGCGAGGTCGGCATCGACCACCAGCTAGTAGAGGCCGTGGACGAGAGCACGGTCCTGCTCTCGAGTGGCTGCCTCTGCTGCACCATCCGGGACGACCTCAAGCAGGCGATCACGGAGGTCCACGACAAGCGCGCACGCGGCATCGTGCCGCCCTATCGCCGCATGGTCGTCGAGACCACCGGGCTTGCCGACCCGGCGCCGATTCTGGCGACCCTGATGAATGACGTCTCCCTCCGCTACCACTACCGGCTCGGCACCATCATCACCACGGTCGACGCGGTTAACGGCCTCGATCAGCTCGACCGCCAGGAGGAATCTCTCAAGCAGGCGGCGGTGGCGGATCGTATCGTGCTGACCAAGACCGATATCGCCGAGGCAAGAGCGGCCGAGACGCTGCGGCAACGGCTGGACCGGATCAACCCGTCCGCCGAGCTCCTCATCGGCCAGCACGGCGCGGTCGATGTGGAGCGCGTGCTCCGCGCCGACGTCTACGACCCCGCCGCCAAAGGCCAGGAAGTGCAACGCTGGATCGAGGCGGAGATGGAGGCGCCCCGCCATTCACACGGCCACGGTCACGATGTGAACCGGCACGACGCCAGCATCCACTCGTTCTGCCTGGTCCACGACGAGCCGGTGGATTGGACCGCCTTCGGCATCTGGCTCACCATGCTGCTGCACACCCACGGCGAGAACATCCTGCGGGTGAAGGGGCTGCTGAACGTGGACGGCGTGGACACGCCGGTCGTCATCAACGGCGTGCAGCACATCATCCATCCGCCGATGCACCTCGACGCGTGGCCTGACGAGAGCCGCCAATCCCGCGTGGTCTTCATCGTGCGCGGGCTTGAGCGTGCGTCGATCGAGGATTCGCTCGCCGTCTTCAATCGTCTGGGTGGCACTCAACCCTTGGGATCGCAGGCGGCCTGATCGAGAAACCGATAATCGTGAAGTTGGGCGGCGACGGTCAAGCCAGAAGAGCTCGATGATCGAGATCAACGGCATGGCTCACGTCATACTCACCGTGAGCCGCTTCGACGAGGCGCGGGCGTTCTACTGCGAGCTGCTGCCCTTCCTCGGCATGCACAAGGTCTTCGACGGCAACAACTTCGTCTATCACGTGGGCGGGCGTACCGCGCTCGGCGTTCAGCGCGCGGCGCCGGAGCATGAGGGCGAGCGCTTCGTGCAGAGCCGCGTGGGGCTGCACCACCTGTGCCTGCGCGCTCGTTCTCGGGAGGACGTTGACAGGGCAGCGGCAAAGCTTCGCGCGATGGGGGCTGCGATCGACCGAGGGCCGATGGAGCGGGAGTGGGCGCCCGGGTATTACTTCGTGGTCTTCGAGGACCCCGATGGCATTCGCCTGGAGATCAACCATATTCCGGGCAAGGGCCTGCTCGCCGGCGAGACCCCGGTAGCGCCCAGCGACGACCCGGACTGGGGCCCGAACCCGTGAGCCCAGCCAGTGGAGATGCGGCGATGCTGACCGACGAGATGCAGACGCTGATCCGGAGGTTTTCTGCCGGCGCCGTCGCGACGGTGAACGCCGACGGCACGCCGTCGGTCTCGCCCAAGGGAACGTTCGTGGTGCTGGACGACCGCACTCTCGCCTTCGGTCATATCCGCTCGCCGGGAACGGTCGCGAACCTGCGCCGCAATCCCGCGATCGAGGTCTGCTTCACCGATGTCGTCACCCGCAGGGCGGTGCGGGTAACCGGCACGGCCGCCATCCTTCGCCAGGGCGACGCCGATGCCGCGCTCGACGACACCTTCGAAGCTGCATGGGGCCCGTTTCGGCCCCATATGGGCGCCTACGTGAGGATCGCCGTGACGGCAGCCGAGATGATTTTCTCGCCCGCCTACGATCTCGGTCTGACCGAGGACGAGCTGCGCAAGACCTATCTCGAGAGGCTGAACACCTATTGATGGGGCTTGTGGGTATCGGAACTGGAATCGGCCGAGCAGCGCCGCCGTTCAGGCGGCCCGGCTTCAGGCGATGGCGGCCACCGGCTCGCGGTCCGGTTCCCCAACATCCGCACCGTGGTCGTCACCGACGAGGCGCCAAGCACTGGGGTCGTCGAACAGGGCGGAAAGCAGCGCGTGATTCATGCCGTGACCGGAGCGCAGGCAACGGACATGGCCGATGATCGGCGCACCGGCGAGGTAAAGGTCGCCGAAGCAGTCGAGCGCCTTGTGACGCGCGCATTCGTCGGCGTAGCGCAGCCCGTCCTCGTTGAGCGGGCCGTCGTCGCCGATGACCACGGTGTTCTCCAGAGACCCGCCCCGGCCCATGCCTGCAGCGAGGATGCCGGCCACGTCCGACTCTCTGCAGAAGGTCCGGGCCCGCGCGAGCTCGGTGCGGAAGTTGGCGCAGAGTGGATCGAAGACGACCGACTGATAGCCCAGCGCCGGATGATCGAAATCGATATCGCAGCGAATTGAGAACCTCTCGGCCGGCGTGATGCTGATGTACCGATTCTCGTCACCGAGTCTGACTGGCTTGAGCACCTCGATCATGCGCCGGGGGGCGCACTGCCCGACGATTCCGGCGCACTCGATAAGAAATACGAACGGCGCGGCGCTCCCGTCCATCGCAGGGACCTCTTCGCCGTCCAACTCGACAACCGCGTTGTCGATGCCGCAACCGGCGAACGCGGCCATGAGGTGCTCGATGGTCCGGACCGTGACCGTGCCGTTGCCGATCGCCGTACACAGCGTCGCGTCGACGACGGTGTCGTAGACCGCCTGGATTGTCCGGGCGGAGCCGGCCGGCCGGTCGGTGCGGCAGAAGACGATGCCGGTGCCCGGCGGCGCCGGGCGCAGCTCCATGCGCACCTTGCGGTTGCTGTGGACGCCGATACCGGCACAGTGAATGGCCGACTTGAGGGTTTGTTGCGGGATCATCACAATATGGATATGGGCGCGGGCCGCCCCCCTTGCCTATTCACGCCTGATCGCCGCCCTTTGATTTCGTCGGGCACGACACGGCAGACGGCGCGTTTGCCAACCGGATCCGACGCAACCCCGTAGGGATTCGGCGATCTAAGTCGCAACGATCCTGGCAAACGCACCGTCAGCGCGCAAATCACTGTTTGTTACGAGTTGTTACAGCCCATTCTTCCACTCAGTCGGTCTCGTGCCGGGCTCAGTTGGCCTGGCGGCGAAGAAATGCCGGGATATCGAGCGGGTCCTCCGCGCGACCGGGAGCCCGGTTGGAGGGCGAAAACCCGTCGAGGAAGGGCTCCGGTGTCGGGGTCTCCGCCTTGGGCGCTTGAGCGCCGAGTGCCGGCGACGGCTTGGGTGCCGGTGTCGCTGCCTCGCGCGTTTCGCCGCCAAGCGTCGAAGCAGGCGCTGAAGTCGGGGCCGCCGGCTTCGGCGTCCCACCGCCGACCGCCGGCGCCTTTTCGGTGCGCGGCGGCGGGTCGGAGTGGGACCGGGCCTCGGGAGCGCTCGTCCGCGAGGTTACCGGCTTGGCCTCCGCCGAGGCGGGCGCGCGAGACTCCGTGCGGGCGGGCGACGTGTCCCCGTCGGCACCATTGCGCCGCGCCCGGCCCGTACCCGTCATCCGCTCGAAGAGCGAGGGTTTGCCGGACGGCGCCGCGTTGTCGCTTTCCGCGCGGCGCGTCGACGGTGTCGGCCGTTCGATCGCCGGGCGCTCGACCCGCCGACGTTCGACTGTCGGCCGCTCCACCGCCGGCCGCTCGATCGCCGGGCTTGGCTTCCTCTCGGGCGCCCTGGCTTCGGGCGGCGTGTACCGCGCCGCCGGCCGCGCCGCCTTTGGCTCGGCGGCCGCCACGGTTGCCCTTGCGGCGACAGCACCGGCTGCGCTTGCCGCCACCGCCTTGCGCTCCTGCCTGGCCCGCGGCTCGGTCGGTGCCGGGGTCTGAGCGCGCGGCGAAGCTGACGGCTGCGGCGTGGTGGACACTGCCGGAGCGGGCTGGGTCCCTCCGCCGCCCACGGCCGCCGCCGATTCGGCAACGGGGATGACGATGTCGGAAGGGTCGGTTCCGGTCGCGGCAGAGGACGGGACCGCTTCCGGTTCGACTACCTCCCTCTCGGGCTCTTCCGCCGACAGCGTGGTTCCGCCACCGCTCGCGCCCTTGCGATCGGAGAAGCCGAGCACGTGGATGTTGTCGGTGGAATCGGGGATCGGCGCACGAACCTCATCGGAATCGATGCCGGTCGCGATCACGGCAACGCGCATGTGGCCGTCCATCTTCTGATCGAGGCTGGTGCCGAAGATGATCGTGGCGTCCTCGTCCACTGTCTTGCAGATACGCGACGCCGCCTGATCCACTTCGTGCAACGTGACGTCGGTGCCGCCGGTGACGTTGATCAGCACCCCGCGCGCGCCTTCGATCGAGGCGTTGTCGAGGAGCGGGTTGTTGATCGCCGCCTCGGCCGCTTCGGTCGCGCGGTCCTCGCCTTCGGCCTCGCCGGTGCCCATCATCGCCTTGCCCATGGTGCCCATCACCGTGCGGATGTCGGCGAAATCGAGGTTGATGAGGCCGGGATTGACCATCAGGTCGGTCACGCCGCGCACGCCGGCGTGCAGCACGTCGTCGGCCATGCCGAAGGCATCTGCGAACGTGGTCTGATCGCTCGCGACCCGGAACAGGTTCTGGTTCGGGATGACGATCAGCGTGTCCACGTACTGGTGCAGCTCCTGGATGCCGCGTTCCGCGATCCGCATGCGCTGCGATCCCTCGAAGTGGAACGGCTTGGTGACGACGCCCACCGTGAGGATGCCGTGCTCCCGCGCCGCGCTGGCGATCACGGGCGCGGCACCGGTGCCGGTGCCGCCGCCCATGCCGGCGGCGATGAACACCATGTTGTTCCCCTGGAGGAAATTCTGAATATCGTCGAGGGCTTCCTCCGCGGCCACCTTGCCGATATCGGCGCGGGCGCCGGCGCCCAGCCCCTGGGTGATGCTGACACCGAGGCGGACCCGATTTTCGCACAGTGACTGGAAGAGCGACTGAGCGTCGGTATTGGCGACGACGAAGTCGACGCCCTCGAGCTCGCCGGCGATCATGTTGTTGACGGCATTGCCGCCAGCGCCGCCGACGCCGAAGACCGTGATGCGCGGTCTGTTTTCCGGTTGCCGTTCAGGCATGAAGTCGATGGTCATAACGTCCTCCTTTACGGTGCTCTTTGATTTGTGTGTTCCCAGAAGTTGCCCCTCAGCCACCGGCCGAGGTGCGTGAGGGTGTTGGTGAAGCGCCCGGCAGAGGCATCGGGCGCGGGTCTGGCCCAAGGCTCCGTGTGTTTCTGTGCCGCATAGACGAGCAGGCCGGCGCAGGTCGAGAATTCGGGGCCGGAGACGGCTTGCGCCAGACCGGGTAGGGAAAGGGGTCGGGCGAGCCGGACCTGCTTGTCGAGGATGCGGCTCGCGAGTTCGCCGAGGCCAGTCGTCTGGCTCACGCCGCCGCTGATGACGACGCGGTTTCCCGACCGCTTGTCGAGCCCGCTCGCCTCGATACGGGCGCGGGCGAACTCTAAGATCTCCTCCAACCGCGCCCGCACGATCCGGGTGAGCATCGAGCGCGGCACGTGGTGGGCGGTGCCCGAGCCGCCGTTCTGGGGTCCGATCTCCGGCACCTCGATGCTCTCGCTCGGGTCCGCCGAATCGTCCGCCGGGCTGCCGTGAAGCCGCTTCATGCGCTCCGCGCTGGCGATCGGCGTGGACAGCCCTTGCGCAATGTCGTTGGTGACGTGATCCCCGCCGAGAGGGAGCGTCTCGGTCCACATCAGATTGCCGCCGCCGAAGATGGCGAGCTTGGTCGTGCCACCGCCGATGTCGATGCAGGTGGCGCCGAGGTCGAATTCGTCGGAGACCAGACACGCGAGCCCTGAGGCGTAGGCCGCAGCCACCGGGGCAGCGACATGCAGATCGCAGCGGGAGACGCAGGAGAGCAGGTTGCGCAGGCTGCCATGGGCGACGCTCACCATGTGCAGCCGCACCTGGAGATTGTCGGCATACATGCCGCGCGGGTCCCGAATCCCCGGCGCTCCGTCGAGGGCATAGTCGATCGGCACGGCGTGCACGATGTCGCGTTCCTGCCCGTCGTCCGACGTAGGAAGCTGATCGAACGCGTGCTGGATGTCGCGCTCTGCGACCTCGCGCCCGCCGATGCCAACCTCCACATCTGCGAAGCTGGAGCCGGGTGCGCCACCGGACGTGCCGACGAAGACGCTGCGGACGTTCTCGCCGGCCATCCGCTCCGCGCGATGAACCGCGGTGCGGATCGTCTCCTCCGCCGCCTCCATGTCGACGACGCGGCCAGCGTGCATGCCGGCGGCCACTTCCTGGCCGCTGCCAGCGACCGCCAGCGTGCCCTCGGCGTCGCGCTGGGCGACGAGGCAGGCCACTTTGGTCGTGCCGATATCGAGGGCTGCAATCACGGTATCAAGGCTCCTCGTCTCGTCATGTCCGGTCGTCGGCCGGCGGCTCGGGCGGCCGAGCGCGAAGGATCGTCCGGTCGGGGAGGCGCAGGTCGACCACCGCAATCGGCTCGTCGAGCAGTCGGTGGTCGCCGATCTCCCGGACCAGGCGGGCCCATGCCGCCCCGACCTCGGCCTCCGGCAGCTTGGCTTCGAGTCCGCTGTCGAAATGGAGAGTCCAGCGCCGCCCGCCGATCCAGATGGCCGACTGGACCCGCTTCGACAGCGCCGGGTCGGCCGCCATGGCATCGAGCAGGGTCGGCATGTGGCGAAGCGCACCGTCGCCCACGACGACGGGAAGGTGGGCGAACCGGCTGACGGACTCGGTGTCGATTTCCGCCCCGGCGCGGTCGACCATGACCAGCCGTTGATTGCGTTGCCAGAGCGCGACCGGCGTTCGCTCGACGATGTGCACGTGGAGAGTGGAAGGCAGGCGGCGTTCGACCGCCGCGTGGCCGACCCAGCCGATTGCCTGAACGCGGTCGCGTGCGGCGGTGAGATCGACCTCGAATATGGGCGTGCCGATTTCGACGCCGACTGCGGCGCGGATTGTCGTGGCCGATGCCCGCTCAGTGCCCGACGATTCGATCCGCTGCACCGTCATGCCTGCGCTTGCGGTCGCCGCCACGAAGCCCGCCCGGATGTCGTCGTCCAGGCTTGCGAGCGTGCCGGGCTGCACGAACCAGATCGCCGCGGCGACGATGCCGCCGCCCGCCAGCGCGACCGCCGTCCACTTGAATGCACGGCGCGACGCGAGGCGGTAGACGCTCGGGCGCGGCGCGGGGCCCGCAGCCTGCTTGCGCGTGCCGAAGAGACTCAGCTGTCGCATGTGGCGCTCTCCACGAGCCAACAGACGAGCTCCTCGAAGCTGATGCCGACATCGGCAGCGATCTCGGGCACGAGCGAGAGCGGCGTCATGCCCGGCTGGGTGTTGATTTCGAGCAGGTAGAAGCGGCCGGGCTCGCCGGCGGTGTCGTCGTAGCGGAGATCGGCCCGGGTCACGCCGCGGCAGCCGAGCGCCTGGTGAGCCGTAAGCGCGATCTCCAGCGCCTCCCGGTACGCGTCGGGGTGGATCGGGGCCGGCATGTAATGATCGGCACGGCCCTCGGTGTACTTCGCCTCGTAGTCGTAGAAGCGCCCCTTCGGCCTGATCTCGATGGCGCCGAGCGCGCGCTCCCCCATCACCGCGACCTGGATTTCGCGGCCCGGGATGTAGCGCTCGACGAGCACGTGCTCGCCGAAGGTCCATTCGCCGTTGGGGAGCTGCGCATTGTCGCCGCCGAAGACCAGATGGACGCCCACGCTGGAGCCCTGGTCGAGCGGCTTGATCACGTAGGGCGGCTCGCCGGCGGCGCCGGCTGCGAGATCGGCGCGGCACATCACCCGGCCCTCGGGGCAGGTGAGCCCGGCATCGGCGAAGAGCTGCTTCGCTGCGGGCTTATCCATCGCCAGTGCAGAAGCGAGCACACCGGAATGGGTGTAGGGCAGGCCCATGACCTCGAGCAGCCCCTGAACGCAGCCGTCCTCGCCGATGGAGCCGTGCAGGGCGTTGAACACGACGTCCGGCCCGACCTCCGCCAGTGTCGCGGCCAGATCGCGGGTCACGTCGATGCCGGTCACGCGATAGCCGCTCGCGGCCAGCGCGCTCTCCACGGCGGCGCCGGAAACCAGCGACACCTCGCGCTCGGCCGACCAGCCGCCCATGAGCACGGCGACGTGCTTGTCTGCGGCGCTCATTGCGCGCCCTCCCCGCCCCGGCCTTGCGGCCAGCTTCCGTGGCGGCCGATCCTGCGGATCTCCCACTGGAGCGAGTGGCCGGTCTTCTCCTCGACCCGGCGGCGGACCTCCTCGCCGAGGCCTTCGATGTCGGAGGCCGTGGCGCCGCCGGCGTTCACGATGAAGTTGCAGTGCTGCTCCGAGATCTGGGCGCTGCCGCGCGTGAGCCCGCGGCAGCCGGCTTGGTCGATCAGCTCCCAGGCAGAATGACCTGTGGGGTTCGTGAAGGTGCTGCCGCCGGTGCGCGAGCGGATCGGCTGGCTCGTCTCACGCTGGGCGTTGATCTCTTCCATGTGACGGGCGATGGCGGCAGGCTCCCCGCGCCGCCCGGCAAGCACGGCGGAGACGAAGATCCAGTCGTCCGGCACCGCCGAGTGGCGGTAGGAGAGGCCCATGGCGTCGGGCGTGAGCACGTGCATCGCGCCGTCGATATCCAGTGCCCGCGCCTCGACCACGACATCCGCCAACTCGTACCC
>JAPPKP010000386.1 GCA_028819955.1 Rhodospirillaceae bacterium
GTGAAGCCGAAGAGCGCCACCGCGATGATGCCCGGCAGCAGGATCGGGATCATCACGTAGCGCAGGGACTGCAGGTTGCTGGCGCCGAGGTCGCGCGCCGCCTCCTCCACGCGCGGGTCGAAGCGGCTCAGCACGGCGAACATGATGAGAAGCCCGAAGGGCAGCGTCCAGGTCAGGTGCGCGCCGAGTGCAGACGAGTACCAGTGAGCGTTCCAGCCCAGCAGCTGGAGCAGCAGCGTGATGCCGACGCCGAGCACGAGGCCCGGCACCACGAGGCTCCCGATCGCCGTATAGAAAATTACCGAGTTGCCGAAGAACCGGCTGCGGAACGCGAGTCCCGCCGCCACCGAGAAGAGCACGGTGATACCCAGGATGATGAGCGAGAGCGGCAGCGAGCGCGCGAACGCGCCGCCGACGTCGCCGGTGCGCGCCTGACCGAACAGCGCCTCGAACCAGTGCAGCGAGAGGCCCTGCATGGGGAAGACAAGCGAGGCGTTCGGCCCCTGGAAGGAGAGGATGTAGATGCAGAACATCGGGCCGTAGAGGAACAGCACGAACACCCCGAAGAAGGCCGCCAGCGGATAGAAGGTCCAGGGCCGAGGCTTGTGGGTCTTCGCCGATCGCGCCATGCCTCCGCTCCTACGAACCGCCCGCGAGTTCCCTGCGGATGTTGACCACCCGCAGCACGCCCATCACCATCAGCACCACGACGATCAGCAGCACCACCGCACTCGCCGATGCGGACGGGTATAGAAGGACGTTGATGTCCTCGAAGATGGTGGAGACCACCGAGGCATTGCGCCCGCCGCTCATCACCTTGATGACGAAGAAATCGCCCATCACCAGCACGATGACGAAGATCGAGCCGAGCGCGATACCGCTGCGGGAGAGCGGGACGATGACCTCCCACATGATGCGCATAGAACTCGCGCCCGCGTCCCGCGCCGCCTCGATCAGCGACTTGTCGATGCGCGCCATCGAGTTGAAGATCGGCACGATCATGAAAAGCGTGAAGAGGTGGACGTAGCTCAGCACCACCGAGAAGTCGGAGAAGAGCAACCACTCGACCGGATCGTCGACGATGCCGAGGCCCATGAGCGCCTGATTGACCAGCCCCTGCTTCCCCAGCAGCGGAATCCACGAAATCATCCGAATGATGTTCGAGGTCCAGAACGGCACCGTGCATAGAAGAAACAAGCCGATCGCGATCAACAGCGAGCGGACGTGGAACACCAGGAAGTAGGCGATGGTGAAGCCGATCAGCAGCGTGACGGCCCAGACGATCGCCGCAAACTTCAACGTGCCCAGATAGAGCCAGAGCGTGTTCATCGTGGTGAACAGCTCGATATAGCTCTCCGGCGTGAGCGCGGGCCGCATGCCGAAGATCATGTCGCTCTCGAAAAAGCTGACCGCCAGCAACACGCCCAGCGGCAGGATGAAGAAGACCGCAAGCGCGACGCCGAGCGGCGCCACCCTCACAAACGGCCGCCGCTTGGCGCTGATGCCGTCGCTCGCTAGGAATTTGAATCGCATAGGGCGAAAGATCGGGGCGGGGCCGACGCTACGACCCCGCCCACGAGGATAACGCTGCTTATGCCGTCTGCAGCTCCGTCCACTTCTTGAGCAGGAACTGCTGGTTGTCCATAAGCGTGTTCCAGCACGCCATGTTGCCGAAGCGCTGCAGGAACGATCCGCCGTCGCGGACGTGCCCCGGCTTCTCCATCAGTGTGCCGTAGGGATCGTGGATCGGGCCTTCCGCCGGCTTGCCCTCGTACCAGTAATCCCACTCGTAGGGCTCCATGTAGGCCTTGGCGGTCTCCGAGACGCCGAGATAGTAGCCCTGCTTGGCGATGAAGGCGCCCATCCAGCCGCTGTAGTACCAGTTGAGGTAGTCGTAGGCTGCACCCAGCCTCTTGCCCTCGAGGTGGCTCATCAGGCTCATTCCGTTGCCCCAGCCCCGGTAGCCTTCTGCGAGCGGCTGATAGATGCAGGGCACGCCCTGGGCGCGCACGGCGGTCACCGCCGGCGACCACATGGACTGGATCACCACCTCGCCCGAGGTCATCAACTGCACCGACTGATCGAAGGTGCCCCAGAGCGCCCGCCAATGACCCTTCTTCTTGAGATCGATGAGCCGGTCCACGGTCATCGTAATCTCTTCCTTGGTCATGTTGCCCTTGTCGGCGTAGGTGTATTCGCCGGTGGATTCGATGGCGAGCGCCGCATCCATGATCATGATCGGTGGGATGTCCATGCCCGCCGCGCGGCCGTTGAACTCGTCGTTGAAGAGCTCGTGCCAGTTGTTGATGGGCCGGCCGATCGCATCCGGCTGGATGCCGAGGGTATCGGCGTTGAACACGCCGGGGATCATCGTCGCGTAATCGGTGGTGCCGTCGGCGATCTCCCTTGCGTCGGCGTCGGTGAAGTACATCACCTCGTGGGGAGAGACCCCCTGGCGCGAGATTGGATTGCCCTCCAGCTCGCCGTCCCGATAGATCGCCGTCGTCTTGTCCCAATGGGTGATCTTGGCGGGGTCCACCGCCTGATAGATGCCGCGCGGCACGGTGATGACCCGCATCCACAGCTCGATGTCGGCGACATCGATGGAATCGGACTGCGTGGTCAGGCGGTTGAGCATGCCGGCGTGATCGGTGACGGACATCTCCACCGTGAACGGCAGGTCCACCGTCGCCTGCTCGGCGATCTGGATGATCGTCGAATAAGACATGCCAGAGTGGTTGATCGTTATGTCCTTGGTGTCCTGCGCCCAGACCGTTGGAAATCCGCCGAGCGCCTTCGTGCCGGCCGCGACGCCGGCCACGGCGGCGGCGCCCTTGAGAATCGAGCGCCGGCTCGGCCCCCGTCCGAGATGCTTCGAGGTCTTTGCCATGATTGCCTCCTCCCTGAGTTGGGCGTCGGCCAGGACGCGCTACGCCGTGCGCCGACAGCCCGCTGGCCCTAGCCTAGCCCGGAATTCTAACCGATGTCATGGCCCGCGCGACAGGAGTGTCACGCGCGTTCGGCGCAACCGGGCTGCTGCGCGCTCGTCTCGCGACGCGCGCATGGCATTGGCCGGAGCGGACGGCTATAAGGTCTTGCGGCTGTACCGCGCGCGGCGCGATACGCGCGGCGGTTTCTCGAAAGCAGTGGGTTGCAAGCACTTTAGCATGATTGGCACAGCGTGACGAAGGTGCCGCCACGCTCGGGGAGCAGGCGCCGTGGGCCAGCGCGCGGTCTCATGCCACGTGGGTTATGCCGCATCGCAGGCGTTGTCCTGGTCGCCGCATCGCTCCTGGTCGGCATTCAGGCAAATGCCGAAACCGACACTCTGAAGATCGGCGTGCTCGCCACCCTCGAAGGTGCGTTCGAGACGCTCGGGCGGGATGCCCTGCGCGGCTACGAGCTGGCCCTGAAAGAGCACGAGGAGGGCGACGGCGCGCTGCCCATCGAGGCCATGATCGAGTCCACGGATGGGACTCCGGACTCCGTGGTCGCGAAGGCGCGCCTGCTGATCGAGCGCGGCACCAGCATCGTCATCGGCCCCCTCGCCGGGATCGAGGGCATCGCGATTCGCGATTTCGCCAAGAGCGTGCCGGAGGTGACGTTCATCAACGGCGCCTCGGCCGCACAGGACGCCACCTTGCGCGCGCCGGCCGAGAACTTCTTTCGTTTCAACCCCGACAGCATGCAGTGGATCGGGGGTCTCGGGCGCTACGCTTACGAAGAGAAGGACATCGAAACGATCGTCACGGTCAGCGAGGACTATTCGCTGCCCTACACCCAGCTCATGGGCTTCGTGCTGGACTACTGCGCCGCGGGCGGCCGATTGCTGGACAGACACTGGGTCTCACCGGGCGCAAGCGATACCACGCGCCTCGCCGAGGCAGTCGCCCGGACCGAGACCGATGGTTTGTTCCTCGCTATGGAGCCCCGCGCGGCGCGGAGGTTCCTTACGGCCTATGGCGAGGCCGGTGGGCAGGCCGCCGTCGTGGCGAGCTCCACGACCTTGAGCAGCCGCCTCCTGCGCGCGGACGACACCATCCGCCCCTTGCTGACGGGGGCGATGTCGGCGCTGCCCGTCTCCGAAAGCGACGACAACAAAGAGTGGGAGGAGCTCACGACTCGCTACCGCGAGAGCTTCCCGGACGCAGGCCCGGCGCCGGGCCTGTTCGCACTCGCTTACTACGTCAATACCAAGGCGCTGCTCCTCGCCCTCGAAAAGACCGAAGGCGTGCTTGGGGACGGGCACGAGACCCTGCGCGAGGCGCTCGCGGAGCTGCGCTTCGATACCCCCTTCGGCGGCCCGGTCGCGCTCGATGAGAACCGCCAGGCCGTCACCGACACCTTCATCGTCGAAGTCGAGGAAGAGGACGGGTTCCTGACGCTTGGCACGGTCGACGTGGTGGGAGAGGTCGACCAGACCCTCGGGCTCCCGCGCGATGCGTTCCTCGCCCTGGGCCCGCCAAGCCGGAGCAACACGCGCTGCCCCGAGACCACGCTGGTCGAAGTCGAAGCCGAGGCCGAGCCGGTCGCTCCCGAGGTGGAGGCCGAAGACGTTATGCCCGCCGAGGAACCGCCGCCGGAGGCCGAAGAGGACGCGGAGACAGCCGAGGCCCCTGCCGAGACGCTCCTCGATCAGCTCATCCGGATGCTGCAGAAGGACGAAGCCATGCCCGAGACAGGCCCCTCCATCGTTCCGTGCCTCAGCTATCGCGACGCGCCGGCCGCAATCGCCTGGCTCAAGCAGGCCTTCGGCTTCACCGAGGTCATGGTGGTGCCGGGCCCGAACGACACCATCGCCCATGCCCAGCTCGCCTTCGACGGCGGCATGGTCATGGTGGGCTCGATTCGAGACGATGAGCTGCAGATGCGGACGCCCTGCGACCTCGGCGGCATCACACAGTCGATCTATATCGTGGTCGAGGATACGGACGCCCACTACGCCCGCGCCGTCGAGGCCGGCGCCGAGATCGTTCGGGAGTTGGAGAACACGCCTTACGGCTCCCGCGACTACTCGGCACGCGACCCCGAAGGGCACCTCTGGAATTTCGGTACCTACCGGCCGGGCATCGAAGAATAAGCCGGGAATGCGCTGCGACGCCGCTCAGTCGTAGGGCTCGCCCGCCTTGTTGGTGAAGCGGATCTTGCCGTCGCGCTTCTCGTAGACGAGATCGATGTCGGGATAGTGGCCGCGCTCGTCGCTGGCGCGGGTTCCGATCTCCAGCACCACGGCGTCCGCCGCCGAGCGGTTCACAAGGTGGTGGCCATCCGCATGACCGGCCTTGAACGCTGCCGCTTCCCCCGCCCTGAGTGGGGTTTCCGCTCCCTCCTCCACCAAGACCAGCTCGCCCGAGACGACGAAGACCAACTCGTCCTCGGCCTCGTGCCAATGGCGCTGCGCGCTCTCAGCACCCGGCGGCAGGCGCGTCAGATTGACCCCGAACTGGGTCAACCCGCCCGCATCGCCCAGAGCCTGCTTGATGCGCCCCTCCGTCGTCGCCTTGAACGGCGGCGGATAACCCGATCCGGCCTTGGCCGGTACCCGGTCTAAGTCGATCTTGGGCATGTCCAGGATCTCCCCTTCATACGGATCCGCACGCAGCTTCGGGCGAGGCCTGCTTCGGCGGGCACGGCACCGTGCCGTAAGAGCAGAAGACGCAGCAATCGCCTGGCAACGGCCGCAACCGAACACCGCAGCCCGCGCATTCGTGAAAGAAGGCGCACGCGTCGACCGGCATTTCCTCCCGCGCCCGATGCCCGCAGGTCGGGCAGGTGAGAACCGAATAGCGCTCGACCGCCAGTTCGGCCTGCGCCGTGCCCACCGCCATGCCGCTCGCGCCCCCGGCTCAGTACTGCACGCCGTTGGTGAGCGCGCCGTCCACCTTGATGTTGGTACCGGTGATGAAGCTCGCCCTGGGGCTCGCGAGGAACACCGTCGCGTTGGCCACCTCCTCGGCCGTCGCCATGCGCCCGGTCTTGTTGAGGCTCAAGGCGAGATTGAACAGGTCGGGGTTGTTGTTCTCGATGTTCTGCCAGAAACCGCCCTCGAAGTAGGTGTTGCCGGGCGAGACCGAATTGGCGCGGATGCCCTTCGGCGCGAGCTGGCGGCTGAGCCCGGCGGAATAGTGGATCAGCGCCGCCTTGAAGACCCCGTAGGGGCCCGCGGCAAAGTCGATCTCGATGCCCGAGACGCTCGAAATGACCACGATGGAGCCGGCGTCGGACTTCTCAAGGTGAGGCAGCGCGGCTTCCACCGTGTTCACGGTGTGCATCATGTCGACCGAGAATTCCTTTTGCCAGGATTCGAGCTCGGGCGTCGCCGCGAGCGCGCTCACGTTGGGAACGACGATATCGAGCCCGCCGAACTCCTCGGCAACGTCGTCGACCCACTGGCGCATCGCCGGCCCGTCGCCGACGTCGAGGGCGCGGCCCGAGGCGCGCACGCCGGTCGCGGCAAGCGCGGAGACCGCCTCCTCCACATCGGCCTCGGTGCGTGCGCAGATCGCGACATCGGCACCCTCAGCCGCGAGCTCGTTTGCGATCGCGCGTCCGATGCCCTTGGTGCCGCCGGTCACCAGCGACTTCCTGCCTTTCAATCCGAGATCCATGTGTCAGCTCCCTGGTTTTTGGCGCCGCACCGCGGCTTGCGCTGCGCGGCATGGTGAACCATCGCGGAAGTCAAGGCCAGCGCCATTCGCCGGCCGCGCTCTCGACGACGTGAGAACTCACGGCCAGGCCGTTTCGCCATGAATCGTCCCATTGCCGGGCGAAGCTGGCCTGGATTTTGGGCACTTGATAGGATGCCGCCGCGGCGCGGACCCGTGACCTGGGCACCTCGTTCGTTGCTCCCCCGTGGCCCTGTCGGCCAACGAACTGTCAGTGGATTGGATGGACTCATGCGAGAGCTGAAGATCGGACTCGTGGGCGCCGGCTGGATGGGTAAGGCCCACGCCATGTGCTACCGCGCCCAACCGCTCGCATTCGGCGGCAAGCCAGCGGTTCCCGTGCTCGAAGTGTTGGCCGACGTGAACGAGGAGATCGCAAGCCGGTCGGCGCGTGAGCTCGGCTTCCGCCGCCATACGGCGGACTGGCGGGAGGTCGTCAACGATCCCGACGTCGACATCGTCGACATCAACACCCCGAACGATATCCATCCCGAGATCGCGATGGCCGCCGCCGCTGCCGGTAAGCACATCTATTGCGAGAAGCCGCTTGCGAACGACGCGAAGTCGGCGTTTGCAATGGCGGAGGCGGCCGAGAAGGCGGGCGTCATCACGATGGTCGGCTTCAACTACATCAAGAATCCGGTCCAGACTCTCGCCCGGCGGCTGGTTGGGGACGGCGAGTTCGGGGTGCCGAACTATTACCGCGGCACGTTCTGCGGCGACTTCCTGGCCAAGCCGGAGATTCCGTTCTCTTGGCGCAACGACAAGGCGCGGGCCGGCTCCGGCGTGATTAGCGATATCGGCGCCCACTGTTTCGCCTTCTTGACCCATCTCGTGGATCAGCAGGTGAGCGAGGTGATGTGCAACCTGGAAATCATCATCCCCGAGCGCCCGGCGCCGCCGACGGAGGCCGGCGTCAGCCTCAGTGTGCGCGGCGGCGGCGGTCCGCTGGTGCCGGTGGAGACCGACGACCTTGCGACCGTGATGTTCAAGACCGCGGGTGGCCTCACCGGACACATGGAGATGAGCCGCGTTTCGATGGGCAAGCGCATGGATATCGGCTACGAGCTGACCGGCACCGAGGGCGGGATTCGCTACTTCTACGACCGCATCAACGACTTGCAGGTCTACAAGGAGGAAGGCGATCAGGCCACGAGGGGCTTCAAGCACATTTCGATGGGGCCGCACGACCCCCACTACGCGGCGTTCTTTCCGGTTGCGGGAATGGGCTCCGGCTACAACGACTTCAAGGTGATGGAGGTGCAGGGCCTCATGGAGGCGATCGCCGCCGGCAAGCCGGCCTATCCCGATTTCAGGTGGGCGGCGGAGAACCAGCGCGTGATCGACGCCTGCATCCTCTCGGACGCAGAGCGGCGCTGGGTCAGGGTGGACGAGATCGTCGTCTGATTCGGGTCAGATGCGAGACCAGGGCGGGGCCCGCTTCATGATCTCGGCGAAGACCGGGCAGTCCGGCCGGTGGGCGCCTTCCAGATAGCCGGTCGACAGCAGGAACTCGCGGCAGATCTCGCCGCCCGTGAACTTGAAGTGAGCCTTGAAGAGCTTCACCCAATCCGCGTGCGGCCTCGGATGATGCACGTCGAGCCAGTCGGCAAAGGAGCCGTGAGACTCCTGTAGCGCCTGAATGCGCCGGGCGTTCTCGATGGCGGCATCGACCTTGAGCCGGTTCCGGATGATGCCGGCATCGGCCAGCAGCCGCGCCCGCTCCGCGTCCCCGTAGGCCGCGACCCGCGCGATCTCGAACCCCTCGAAGGCCGCGACGAAGGCCTCCTGCTTCTTCAGGATCGTGAGCCAGGAGAGCCCGGCCTGGTTGATCTCCAGCACGAGGCGCTCGAAAAGCCGGTCGTCGTCCCGCACCGGGAAGCCGTACACCCGGTCGTGATAGGGCCCGTGGAAGAGATGCCCTGGCGCGATATCGCAATAGCTCGTCACGGCCCCTGCCCCTATCCGCGCCTATTCCGCGAAGGTCTCGAGCGAGAGCCAGCCGGCCTCGACGACTCCGACGATGACACCGGTGATCACGCCGCCGGCTGCGGTGGCGATCGCCGCCTTGCGCCAGAGCCGCGGGCGCTGAGGCGCGCCCGGCGCGTGGCCAGGCTCCGGGTTCTCGATCGGCCGGATCCCGAAGGGCAGCGCAACGAAGAAGCTGAGCCACCAGGCGATCACGAAGACGACAATGATGCCGAAGGCGTCCACGGCGGCGGCCTCAGACCTGCTCCAGCTCGACCAGCGTGCCGCAGAAATCCTTGGGGTGGAGGAAGATCACGGGCTTGCCGTGCGCGCCGGTGCGGGGCTCGCCGTCGCCCAGCACCCGCGCGCCTTCCGCCACCAGGCGGTCGCGCGCAGCCATGATGTCGTCCACCTCGTAGCAGAGGTGATGGATGCCGCCCACCGAATTCT
Organism: Rhodospirillaceae bacterium; assembly: GCA_028819955.1. Next base: position 9,084 of record JAPPKP010000386.1, read on the forward strand.
TGGCAAGAAAGCCCGCAATGGGCGATCCCTCGCCAAGCGGGTGCAGCAGTTCGAGCTTGGTGTTGGGCAGCGTGACGAAGACCGTCGTCACCCCGTGCTCCGGCAGGTCCAACGGCTCGGAGACCTCGGCGCCCAGGGTCCCGCGATAGAGCGCGCTCGCCGCCGCGAGGTCCGGCACGGCGATAGCGACATGGTTCAGGCGTCCAATCACGGTCCGCTCCGCTCAGCCCGGCACCCGCGCGATCTGCACGTCGATCACCGGGCGCTTGCCGTGGCTCTCGCGCAGCGCGCGCCGGATGGCTTGCCTCGCCGCCTGCTCGATCGCGCTCTCCTCACGCGCCTGGGCCCGCGGCAGTGAGTCCACCGCGTCCGCCACGTCCGCCGCAATCGCCTCCCGGGCGGGCCGTTCGTCCTCCGCATCCAGGATGCCCCGGCCCGAGACCTGGGGCGAGACCAGGGTGCGCCCGCTGCGGTCGACCACGACCGAGACGAAGACCGCTCCATTGTGCATCAGCTTGCGGCGCGCGCCGATCGAGACGTGATCGGTCGCGACGATCTGCTCGCCGTCCAGCGCGAGCCGCCCGGCCGGCGCGCGGCCGATCACCGTGGCCGGTCCCGGCGCGAGGCGCAGCAGGTCGCCGTTCTCGACGAAGACCGGCTCCGGCACCTGCAGTGCGCGGGCCAATGCGCCATGGGCCTGCATGTGGCGCGCCTCGCCGTGCACCGGCACCGCGATCTGCGGCCGGATCCACTGGTACATCTGACGCAGCTCGCCCCTGCAGGGATGGCCGGAGACGTGCACGCCCGCGTCGTTCTCCGTGATCACCTCGATACCGCGCCGCAGCAGCCGGTTGTGCAGGTCGCCGATGGTCCGTTCGTTGCCGGGTATGATCTTTGAGGAGAAGATCACCGTATCGCCTTCGCCGAGGCTCACGCGCGGATGGCTGTCGCCGGCGATCCGGGCCATCGCGGCGCGCGGCTCGCCCTGGCAGCCGGTGCAGAGATAGACCACCTGGCTGCTGTGAAGCGGCGCGCCTTCGTCCTCCGTGAGCAGCCGGACGCCGTCGAGATAGCCGCACGAGCGCGCCGCCCGCACGTAGCGATGGAGCGAGCGCCCGACCAGCACCGGCTCGCGGCCCGCGTCCCGCGCCGCCAGCGCCACCGATTCGAGCCGGGCGACATTGGAGGCGAAGAGGGTAACGGCGAGGCCGTGCTCGCGCTCGGCGATGAGACGCGCGAGGGTTTCGCGCACTTCGCCCTCCGACCCTGACTCGCCCTCGACCGTCGCGTTGGTGGAATCGCCGACCAGCGCGAGCACGCCGGCCTCGCCCGCCCGTCGCAACGCGTCTTCGTCCAGGTTCTCGCCGACCAGGGGCTCGGGATCGATCTTCCAGTCGCCTGTGTGCATCACGCGCCCGTAGGGCGTCTCGATGAGCAGCGCGTTCGGCTCCGGGATCGAATGCGTGAGCGAGATAAAGGTGAGCGCGAACGGCCCGAGATCGAGCTGGCTCGAGAGCGCCACCTCGGTCAGCGGCACCTCCGAGAGCAGCTTCGCGTCCGCCAGCTTCTCGCGCAGCACCGAGGCGGCGAAGGGGGTTGCATAGACCGGGCAACGGAACCTCGGCCAGAGATAGGCGACCGCGCCCAGATGGTCCTCGTGGGCATGAGTCAGCACGATGGCGAGCAGGTCCTTCCTGCGCGCCTCGATAAACACCGGGTCCGGCATGAGCACGTCGATGCCGGGCAGCGTGTCGCCCGCGAAGGTGATGCCGAGATCGACCATCAGCCACTGGCCCTGGCAGGCGTAGAGGTTGAGGTTCATGCCGATCTCGCCAGCGCCGCCGAGGGGCAGGAAGTGCAGCGCATCGCGCTGGACACTCGGCGTTGCGGACGCGGGCTCGTTCACTGTGCTCTCCGATTGCGCCGGTGGATTTCGCGCAGGCCCCGGATCGTGAGGTCCGGATCGACCGCGTCGATTGCGTCCGTGGCATCGCCGAAGAGGCCGGCCAATCCTCCGGTCGCGACTGTCGTCACGGGTGCGTCGATCTCGGCTTTCATGCGCGCGACGATCCCTTCGATCAAACCCACGTAGCCCCAGTAGATGCCGGACTGCATGGCCGGCACCGTCGCCTTGGCGATCACTTGGTCGGGTCGCTTGACCGCGATACGCGGTAGCTGGGCTGCGGCCTGATGCAGCGCCTCCAGCGAGAGGCCGATGCCGGGGGCGATAATGCCGCCTTCGTAGGCCCCCTCGGCGCTCACGGAATCGAAGGTGGTCGCGGTGCCAAAGTCGAGAATGATGAGCGCGCCCGGATGGCGGATATGCGCGCCCACCGTGTTGACCAGCCGGTCGGCACCCACCTCCTCGGGCCGGGGCACGTTGACTGCGATGCCGAGCTCGACTCCCGGCTCGCCGACCACTTGTGCCTCGCAGCCGCAATGGTCCGCGCAAAGCGACTTCAGCGCGCCGATTCCCTGCGGCACCACACTGGAGACGATGGCCTCGTCGATATCGGCGAGGCGCACGCCGGCTTGGGCCAGGAGCTGCCCGAGCCAGACCCCGTACTCATCGCTGGTACGGCGCGCGTCGGTCATGGCCCGCCACTGGCCGCGCGGCGCCTCGTCCCCATTCCCGCCTTCCTCGAACACGGCGAAGACGGTGTTGGTGTTGCCGGCGTCAACCGCGAGCAGCATGTGCCGCCTCCGCATCGCCGAAGATCACATCCCCGGCCGCGACGGAGAGTCGCTCCCCGTCCGGTTGAGCCAGCACCAGCGCACCCTCCTCGTCGAGGCCTTCGAAGACCCCGGTTGCGCGCCGCTCACCATTCGCGACCGTCACCGGGCCGCCGAGCCCGTGGGCACGGGCGAGCCAGGCGCGTCGCACCGCTGCGAAGCCCCGCGTCTCCCATTCTTGCCTGCGCTGGGCCAGCGCCGCCAGCACCGAGCGCAGCGCCTCCTCCGGCGCGAGCGTCGGGCCGCCAGCCTCGGCGAGGCTCGTTGAGGGAATGGCGCCATCGATTCGCGGGTGGCTCGCGAGGTTCACGCCGATCCCCAGCACCACCCAATCCACGTGCCCTCCCGGCCCGAGTGCGGACTCGAGAAGAACGCCGGCGGCCTTGCCGCCATCCACGAGAACGTCGTTCGGCCACTTGCAGCGCGCCCTGCCCGGCAACGACCCGTCCACCAGATCGAGGACGGCGAGCGCGGCGACGAAGGAGAGTTGCGCGACGCACCGCGCCCCGCAGGCCGGGCGGAGGATCACCGAGACATAGAGATTGCCCGGCGGCGAGACCCAGGAGCGACCCCGCCGGCCGCGGCCCGCTCGCTGTTGCCGCGCCCAGACCACCGTGCCGTCCGGCGCGCCCTGGGCCGCGCGGTTCTTGGCCTCGTCGTTGGTGCTGCCGGCCTCGTCGAGGGCGATCAGAGTGTAGCCCGGCGGCAGCGTCGCCGGCGGCACGGGCGGGGTGGCGGTCGCGCTCAGGGCATGAGCGCCGCGGCAGCGGCTTCCGCTCCGGCCAGAATGGGCGCCGGGTAAGCGAAGAAGAGCAGCGTGATGATGCCCGTGCCCGCGAGCACGGCGGAGAGCTCCACGCCGACCGGGCGGTCGAAGCCTTCCGCCGGCTTGTCGAAGTACATCACCTTGACGATCCGAATGTAGTAGTAGGCGCCGACGACGCTTGCCAGCACCCCGAAGATCGCGAGCCCGTAGAGCCCTTCGTCGACCGCCGCCAGGAACACGTAGAGCTTGCCGAAGAAGCCGGCGAGCGGTGGGATGCCCGCCATCGAGAACATGAAGATGGCGAGAGCCAGGGCGAGCGACGGGTTGGTCTTGGAGAGGCCGGAGAGGTCGCTGATCTCCTCCACCATCTGGCCGCGCTGGCGCATGGCGAGGATGCAGGCGAAGCCGCCCAGCGTCATCACCATGTAGATCAGCATGTAGACGAGCACGCCCCGGATGCCTTCCGGCGTTCCCGCCGAGAGCCCGACCAGCGCGTAGCCCACGTGGCCGATGGAGCTGTAGGCCATCAGCCGCTTGATGTTCTTCTGCCCGATGGCGGCGAAGGCGCCGAGCCCCATCGAGGCGATAGAGACGAAGATGACGATCTGGTCCCACTGGCCGGCCAGCTCGTGGAAGGGGCCGAGGAAGACCCGGAGCAGCAGCGCCATGGCCGCGACCTTGGGCGCCGCGGCGAAGAGGGCGGTGACCGGGGTCGGTGCGCCCTCGTAGACGTCGGGCGTCCACATGTGGAATGGCACCGCCGAGACCTTGAAGGCCAAGGCTGCTGCGATGAACACGAGCCCGATCAGCACGCCCGTCTCCGCCGCCACGTTGCCCGGCACGGTGGTGGTCAGCGCCTCTGCGATCCCCTCGAAGCCGGTCACGCCGGTAAAGCCGTACACCATGGAGCAGCCGTAGAGCAGCAGGCCCGACGAGATCGCGCCCAGCACGAAGTACTTGAGCCCGGCCTCGGTCGAGCGCAGCGAATCCCGCCGGAACGCGGCGACGATGTAGAGCGAGAGGCTCTGCAGCTCGAGCCCCACGTAGAGCGCGATCAGGTCGTTCGCCGAGATCATCAGCAGCATGCCGAGGGTGGCGAAGACGATCAGCACCGGGAACTCGAAGCGGTTCATCCCCTCGCGCTTCACGTAGCCGAGGCCGACGATGAGGGTCACCGCCGCCCCCACCAGCACCAGGCACTTCATGAAGGCTGCGAAACGGTCAACCACGAAGAGGCCGAAGAAGGTCGTCGTCCGCTCGTCGGGGAGCACCAGCACCATGACGAAGGCGGCGGCCATGGCGACACAGGCGAGCCAGGTCATCAGCCGGGTCGAGCGGTCGCCGATGAAGACGCCCGCCATCAGCAGCGTGACCGAGGCCCCTGCGAGGAAAAGCTCCGGCAGCGCGGGCAGATAGTCCGGCTCGACGAAGGGTTGCATCGCCCGGCCCCTAGTTCAGCGCCGCGAGCGCAGCCAGCGGCCCGCGCG
>JAPPKP010000161.1 GCA_028819955.1 Rhodospirillaceae bacterium
GTCTCCGGTGAAGGTGAAGGCCTGCACCATGCCGTCGCCGTCGAACCAGTGGCCGTAGCGGTGGCCGAAGCGCTCGTGCTCGGCAGGCCCGTTGCGCCAGAGCACGCCGGTGAGATCGGCCGGCAGGCGTCCGACAAGCGTCGTGAGCGGCGCGGCGAGCGTCTCGGCCAGTGCCGTGGCGAACGGGAGCCGGCGCTGCGCGGCCGTGAGCGCCGGCGCGGGATCGGCGGCGTTACCGCTCGCCGCGCCCGCCCAGCCCGCAGCCAACACGACCGGCAGGGCCCCCAGCGCCGTCAGCACGGCGCGGCGGGAGGGTGCGGCCGTCATTGTCCCGATCCCTCGGGATAGGCGATCGGCACCGAGACGGAGGGTGCGGCCTCCTCATCGTCCACGATCACCGCAGCGTCCGCGAAGCTGGGCGGGCCCATGAAGCCCACCGCGCCGTTGGAGAAACCGTAGCCCTCCGCCGGCATTCCCAGGAAGTTCTGGTTGAGCTCGCCGTCGCCGTCGGCGTCGTGGAAGGCCGCCACCGCGTAGGCGCCGGGCGCCACGTCCGCGAAAACCACGCGCACGGTGCCGGAGGCGGAGGGGCGCACGATCGCGCCGACCACGCCGGCATCGCCGGGGAACTTCGCGTCCTCCATGTGCCGGTGCAGCGCGACGCGCACGTCGCCGTCGGTCGAGCGCAGGCCCTCGATACGGACCTCGAGGTCCGCCGCCTGGGCGCCGAACCCGAGCGAAACTGCAGAGGCAACAGTGGCCGCCAGTATGAGGCCCTTGATGGATGCGGTTCGAATGCTCATCACATATCCTCCAAAGCATTGGGTTGGCTGACCGGGGCAGGGTGAGCAGGCCCGCGTCGCGCGTCACCGTCCGATACGCGAGAGCCACGGGATCATTCGCGAATTGCAGGATTCGCCGTTCACGCTTCGCGAAATGCGCCGCTCGTTGGCCGGTCAGGCGGTCGCGCTGGTCGCTCTGGTGGCTCTCTTCGCCTTCATCGGCCCGTTCGGCACCTACGACTCGCTCGGCGTGTCCGGCCGCATCGGCTATTGGGCGGTGGCGATGGGCGGCAACTGGCTCGTCTGCGGCAGCATCATGATGCTGACCCTGGTCACCGCAGGCGGCCACTCGATGCGAAGGCGCGTGCTGGTGACGGCGGCAGCGGCACCGGTCGCCGCCGCGCCCGGCACCGGGGTGGTGTTGGCCGCCGAAGCGCTGTTCCGCCCCGGCTACAGCGAGGCGATCGGCGTGCCGATGATCTACCTCTCGGTCGCCGTGCTGATGCTGGTGATTGGGCTCGCGGTGGTCGCCGTCATGGAGGCCCGGCGCGGTCTGGTCGAGCGGCGCGTCGGTGGACCCGCTCCAAAGGAGGCAAGCGAGTCAGGCGGCGGCCCCGCGCCCGGTGCGCGATTCCTCGACCGATTGCCGGAGAAGCTCGGCCGCGATCTCGTCTATCTCAAGACCGCGGACCACTACGTGGAAGCTTTCACCACGGCGGGCTCCACCCTGGTTCTGATGCGCTTCGCAGATGCCGTCGCCGAGCTCGACGGCGCGGGCGGGCTCAGGGTGCACCGCTCCTACTGGGTCGCGCGCCGCCACGTGACGGGCGCCGCGCGCCAGGATGGCCGGACTACGCTGCGCCTCACCGGCGGCCACGAAGTGCCGGTGAGCCGGACCTACATAGCCGCCGTCCGTGCCGCAGGCCTGGTGTAAGTGGTGCGAGTGGTGCGAGTTCCGATGAAGCAGCGGTGCGATGCCCCCCTTTTCACCCAGTCCCTCTCCTCCCCCGGTGGGAGGAGAGGGAGAAGAGGTCGGCACCGCCTATGTACACACCCCGAAGTCGGGTCGTTAGGACCGCAAAGTCGGGTGTACGGCGATTTTGCCTGGATATAGACGGATAGAGTTGGACATGGATGGACGGTGTGGGGCATTGGCTCAACAGACTTGGACTGAGCCGCCGCTGATGCTGTTTGGCAACGCTCCGGGACGAGGCCACCAGGGCTGGGAACTACGTCAGCCACTTCGCTGTGCCTCTGCGCCTTCGTCTGCGGCTGTGACCTCATCGGCAATGCCGGCGATGTCCCCAGCCTCGATCGCGACCCGGCTCGCCAAAGGCGCCACCATCCGCGCGCGCCGTGTTAGAGGAGGCTCTGTCGCGCCGCCGGACAAGGAACGATCCGCCAAGCATGTCGGGTATGTCCGAGCTGGCAGGACCCTCTAACTCACGACGAGATATGCGATCTCCTCCGGCTTGCGCCGCTTCCTTGCCATCAGTGGTCCCCCTCGTTCCACAACCTAAGGGTGGACCATTTCGATGAGAGAGGATCAAACTGCTTAGCCGTTTGTTACTCAAGAGCATGCTTTGTTGAACCCTCGCAATCCAGCAACCTCAATGGATTGCCGCGCCGATTGGCACCAAACCAGTGCGCCGATCAACAGGTGAGAACTTCCTCCGCTCAGTCCCACCGTTGTTGTGAGTTGAAGATTCAACACAGCTCCAGAGCTCAGCGATTTCTCGCCCTCTGCTGTCGCGACTTGCCCGCTTCCGGTGTGGCCCGGGCGAGGCGTGCGTCCCGGTAGTAGCCGAGAGCGATGATAAGCGACTGCGCCAGCACGATGGGCGCCGCGAGGGGCCGGAACCGGTGCACCTCCGCGTCCCGGACCTCGAAGTAGAGACTGGAGTTGCGGGCGAGCGGGCTCGTCATGGAATCGGTGATGGCGAGCACGGGAACCTTGCGAATGTGGGCGTCGGAAACCACGTCCACGACCTGCTGCGCGTATTCGGCGAAGCTGACGGCGATGAGCAGGTCGTCGAGAGCGATGGTCGCCACCTGCTGAGGCAGCATGCCGCCGACCGAATCGAGCAGGTGGCAGCGGTACTCGAGCCGGATCAGCCCGTACGACAGATAGGCGGCAACCGGGAAGGCGCGGCGCTGGCCGATGACGTAGATCGTCTTCGCCTCGTCCATCATGCGGACCGCCTGCCTGAGGGCGTCGCCCTCGATGTCCGCCTTCAAGTGCTGGAGGGCCAGGACGGACGCGTCGGCGAACCCGTTCAGGATGGCGGCCGGATCGTCCGCGGCGGCCTCCTCGAGCTGGCCGCGGTGCTCGTGAATGCCGTCCCGGAATGACGTTGCGCCCTCGATAAGACGCAGCCTGAAGACGCGCTGCATCTCGGAGAAGCCCGAAAAGCCGAACTCTTTCGCGAAGCGAATGACGGTGGAAGGCTGAACGTCTGTCTCCCGCGCCGTTTCCGCCACCGTCTGCAGCGCGAAGCGGTTGGGATCGCCCAGGGCGAAATGGGCGATGCGCTGCAGGTGGGGGCTCAACCCCTCGTAGTGGTGCTGGAACGCCTCGCGAAGGCGGTCGAAGTCCTGGGGCGGTTCGGCGCTCGCCATGGCTTCCTCCAGCGCGTGATCGTCGCCGCTGTCATGCAACGGCGGACATTCCCATGATTTGAATGAGAATTCAATTAATCCCCCCTAACCGTGAATTGAACGAATATTCGCTCTTGACACCGGCAGCGAACCGGCATTGTAATTGAACGTACGTTCGCGCACGCAGAAATTCTTGAACGATCATGCAGATCGCGAGGAAGGGCATCATGACGGAGCGCGTGGGGTTTGCCGGCACCGGGCTGATGGGGCGCGGTATGGTGAAGAACATCCTCGCTGCCCGCTTCCCGCTCGCCGTCGTGGCCCACCGCAACAGGGCCACGGTCGAAGACTTGGTCGGCCTAGGGGCGACCGAACTCCCGAACTATCGCCGGCTGGCCGCCGAATCCGACATCGTGTTCATCTGCGTGACGGGGACCCCCGAGGTCGAGAGCGTCGTTCACGGACCGGACGGCCTTCTGGCGGGCGCACACGAAGGCCTGATCGTGGTCGACTGCTCGACCAGCGAACCCGCGTCCAGCGCGGGCATCGCAAGCGCGCTCGCCGAGCGGGGCGCGTCCTTCGTCGATGCGCCGCTGGCCCGCACGCCGGCAGAGGCCGAAACGGGCCGTCTCAACACCATGGTGGGCGCGTCGCAGGCCGACTTCGCACGGGTCCGGCCGGTGCTGGCGGCGTGCTGCGAGAACATCTTCCACATGGGGCCGGCCGGGGCCGGCCACAAGACGAAGCTCGTCTACAACCTTATCACCATGGGGTATGCCGCGCTCATCTCCGAGGCGCTCTGCGCTTGCGCGGCCACCGGGGTCGATCTGAGGCGTTTCGCAGACCTCGTGTCGGCAGGCGGGGCCAACAGCGGGATCTTCCAGCTGATCGTGCCGAAAGCGATCGAGCAAGGCGACTGCTCGGGCCTCAACTTCAGCCTGGCGAACGCCGAGAAGGACCTGCGCTACTACAACCGCATGGTGGACGCTGTTCCGCTCTCCGGACTTCTCGGACGGGCAGTCCAGCACGCACTCATCCAGGGGCTCAACCTCGGCTACGCCGACGGTCTCGTCGGCGACCTGCTGCGCGTGCAGGAGACGCTCAACGGGGTCGAGATCCTGAAGCGGCAACCGTCGGAACCGGTGTCTGCCGCCGGCGAACCGGAAGCGGCATGAGCCGCGTACCTTCGAATTCAGGAGAGTGATGTCACGAGAGGGAGAACCAAGATGCCACGGATGAAGCTCACACGGCGGTCATTGCTCAAGGGAGCGGGCCTGCTCTCGGCGGGCACCGCAGTCACCTTCATGGGGCCCTGGCGCCACAACCGCGTCTATGCCGCCGCCTCGGACAAGCCGATCCTGATCGGCCTCACCTCCGATGCGTCGGGGCAATACGCCAACTCCGGCGCCTCGGACCGGCGCGGCATGCTGATGGCTATTGTCGAATTCAACAAGAAGGGGGGCGTGCTCGGGCGCACGGTGGAGACCATGCACCTCGACACCGAGACGACGCCGGCGACCGGCAGCCGCGTGGCGGAACGCATGATCACCCGCCACGAATGCGCCTTCCTCATCGGCGCAGTCAGCTCCGGGGTCGCCAACGCCATCTCGCAGGTCGCCCAGAAGTACGGCACCGTGTACCTCAACACGAACTCGAGCTCGCCAACCGAGTCCGGCAAGAACTGCCATCGGGTCAAGTTCGTGTGGGACGGCAACGGCACCAACTTCGCCCAGGCGGCGGTCAAGAACGCCATCAGCGCCTACGGCAGCAAGTGGATGCTGATGACCAACGACTATGTCTGGGGCCACAACACCTCGGCCGCCACCCGCAAGCTTGTGGAGCAGTACGGCGGCGACATCGTGGACGAGATCCTGGTGCCGCAAGGCACGCGCGACTTTAGCGCTATGCTGCTCAAGGTGCAGCAGGATGCGCCCCAAGTGGTCGCGGCGGCGGTCGGCGGCGACGACCAGAAGGCGATGCGCCAGCAGGTCGCCGAGCTCGGGCTCGGCGAGAGCATGGCCTGGATCAACAACCAGCAGGACTGGCCCGACGTCTACGGCCTGCCACTGAAGAACCTCTTCGGCGTGTTCGGCACCACCTGGTACTGGAAGCTCGACCTGCCGGGTGTGGCAGAGTTCGTGCAGCGCTACCAGGCGGCCTATCCGGATACGCGGATGCGGGTGCCAGGGAACGTCTTTTACAACGGCTACATGGCCACGCGTGAGCTGCTGAGCGCGGTAGAACGCGCGGGCTCCACCAACAACCGCAAGGTGATCCAGGAGCTGGAGGGGCTGAAGGTCTCGGCCCAGGACCGCATGCAGCATCACGACGCCTGGATGAACCCTGCGACGCATCAGATGCAGCAGACGATCTATCTCGCGACCGCCAACAGCGGCACCGAGGACGCCGACGACATGTTCAGGATGCTGAGTCAGTCCAGCCCCGAGGAAATCCGGGACACCGGGGCGGACGCGGCCTGTATGATGGAGTCGCTGGACGAGACGCCGAGCTACGAGATGTAGGGCCTTCCTTGTACTGCCGCCGGCTTCCGGGCGGTCGGGGGCCGGCGGCACCTTGCTCAGGCAGGCGGACCGCAGGGCTCGTCTGCGTGCCACATGCGTTGGTTTAGTGCCGACATGCCCCGGACGGTCGCCCCATGTCGCACCTCCTCCCCCATCTTCTGAACGGGCTGAGCCTCGGCCTCCTGTTCGCGCTGATCGCACTGGGCTTCATGCTCATCGTGAGCGTGATGGAGGTGATCAACCTTTCGCACGGCTCGCTCTTCGCGCTGGGCGCCTACTTCGCGCTGGTGGTCATCGACCCGGACTTCGCCTGGCTCGGCTCGTTCGGCGAGGCGTACCGGGCGCTGCCGCTCCCGGCGCGCTACGGGCTGGCGTTCCTCATCGCTCCGGCGCTCGTCGCGGTCGTGGGCATGGGACTCGAAGTCTGCATGCGCCGGACCTACGGCAAGAAGGCGGAATATGGCCTGCTGCTCACCTTCGGCGCGGCCCTCGTCATCGAAGAGACCATCCGTGTCCTCTGGGGCCCGTCGGAGCAATACCTGCAGGTGCCGCGGGACATTTCCGGGGCATTTCTCTTCGGCGGGTTGATCTATTCCAAGTACAAGCTCTACGCGGCGCTCTTCGCGGCCATCGCCATCGGCTGCGTCTGGCTGTTCCTGGAACGCACGCCCTACGGCGCCATCATCAAGGCTGGCGCGCACGACAGCGAGATGGTGCGCGCGCTCGGCATCAACCTCACCCGGCTGCGCCTGCTAGTTTTCGGCCTGGGCGCCGGTCTCGCTGGCTTCGCGGGTATCGTGCTCACGCCGATCTGGGGCCTGAGGCCGCATGTGGGCATCGACGCCGTGATTCCCGCCTTCCTGATCATCGTGCTCGGCGGCATCGGCAGCTTCTGGGGCGCCGTGATGGGCGGCATCCTGGTGGGGCTCGCGGTGGGGATTACCGGCGCCTACGCCTCGGATTGGTCGCTGCTCTCCATGTACCTGCTGCTCATCGCGGTGGTGACGGTCCGGGCACGCGGTCTCTTCGGCAAGAAGAGCGTGCTGGAGGCGTGAGCGGTGGCCGGGTGGCAGTCGGTTGCAGGCCGCTGGGTCTCCCGCGAGATGGCGCTGCTGTTCGTCCTCATGGCGACGCTGCCGCTCTGGATCGGGCCGGTCGGCCTTTACCAGTATCTCGGCATCGAGATCGCGATCTGGATGATCTACGGGTTGGGCTACAACCTGCTGCTCGGCTATTCGGGTCTGCCGAGCTTCGGCCACGGCGCCTTCTTCGGCATCGGCGCCTACGCCTTCGGCCTCTTCCAGCTTCGCGCCTTCGAGAGCCTCTGGCTCGGCATGGTTTGCGCCATCGTCGCGGCGGCCGTCGCGGGCGCCTTCGTCGCCTGCTTCCTGTCGCATCGACGCGGCATCTACTTCGCGCTGCTCACCATCGCCTTCGGCCAGGTGTTCTGGTTCGTCGCCATCAAGTGGCACGCCGTCACCGGCGGCGAGGACGGGCTGCTGAACATCCCGCGTCCGGCACTGGAATTCGGCGTTGTCTCGCCGGCGCTGGACGCGAACGGCGACTTCTTCTACTTCGTCCTGGCCGTGCTTGCCGTCGTGACCGTGCTGCTGTGGCGGCTGGTCCATTCGCCGTTCGGCAAGGTGCTGCAGGCGATCCGGCAGAACGAAGAGCGGGCGCGCTTCGTCGGCTACAACGTCTGGCTCTTCAAGTGGGCGGCGTTCACGCTGTCAGCCGCCATCGCGGGGCTCGCCGGCTCTCTCTTCTCCATGGCCCAGCAGAGCGCGTACCCCGACGTGATGAGCCTGCATGCGTCCGGCATCATCGTGATGATGACGCTCATCGGCGGCGGCTTCGTGAGCTTCTGGGGGCCGGTGATCGGCGTCGCGGTCTATTTCGTGGCGCGCGACGTGCTCGGCACGCTCACCGAGACCTGGCTGCTCTGGTTCGGGCTGGCGTTCGTGCTGGCGGTGATCTTCAAGCCCGAGGGCATCGCTGGCGCTTGGCAGGAGTTGACCGGCGCGGAAGGACGGCACGCGCTCGCACGGCGGGCGATGGTGGGACTGATATCCGCGGGGCGGAAGTGAGCCATGGCGTTGTTCGAGGCCCGGGGCATCCACAAGCGCTTCGGCCGCCAGGTCGTGCTGGAGCATATCGACCTCAACTTCGAGGCCGGCCGGCTCAGCGGGATCATGGGGCCGAACGGTGCGGGCAAGACCACCTGCTTCAACGTGCTCACGGGCCGCTACAGGCCCGACCGCGGCCGCGTCCTGCTCGACGGCGAGGACATCACCGGGCTCGCCCCCAACGCCATCGCGCGCAAGGGCATCGCGCGCTCGTTCCAGATCATGAGCCTCTTCGACGAGTACCCGGCGCTGGAGAACATCGTGATCGCACTGCCGGACGTCCGCGCACGCGGCTTCAACATGATCGACAGCCTGTCCGCGGACAGCGAGGCGGCGGACCGTGCCGCCGCCGTGCTGGCACGGGTTGGCCTGGTGGGCCGCGAGCACCGCCGCGCCGGCGACCTCGCCTACGGCGAGCGGCGCGCGCTGGAGATCGGCGTGGCGTTGGCGGCGGAGCCGCGCCTCCTCTTCCTCGACGAGCCTACGTCCGGGCTCGGTATCGAGGCGACCGCACGCCTCGCAGACCTCGTGCAGGACCTGAAGCGCGACCACTCGATCGTGGTGATCGAGCACGACATGCAGTTCCTCTTCGGCCTCGCCGACACCATCTCGGTCATCCACTGGGGGCAGGTGGTCGCCGGCGGGACCCCCGACGCGCTGCGCGAGAACAAGTGGGTGCAGCGCTCGATTCTGGGGGCACCGTCATGATCCTCGACGTCGCCGACATCGAGACCTTCTACGGTGAGACGCAGGCCCTCTTCGGCGTCTCGCTCGCAGTGGGCGAAGGCGAGGTGGTGGCGCTGCTGGGGCCGAGCGGCGCCGGCAAGACCACGATGCTCCGCTCGATCCTGGGGCTCACGCCGGCGCGCCACGGCGCCATCAGCTTCGACGGACGCGACATCACGCGCAGGCCGACGCACGAGATCGCCCGGCTCGGAATCGGCTGGGTGCCGGACGATCGCCGCATCTTTCCGACGCTTACCGTGGCGCGGAACCTCTCCATCGCCCGCAAGCGCACCCGCTTCCGCGCCTGGTCGCTGGGCGAGATGTTTGAGATCTTCTCCGCGCTGGAGCACCTGATGGCGCGCGAGTGCGAGAACCTGTCCGGCGGGGAGATGCAGATGGTGGCGATCAGCCGAGCCCTGCTCGGCGCGCCTGGACTGGTGTTGTTCGACGAGCCGTCTCAGGGTCTCGCGCCCAAGGTGGTGCAGGACGTGATGGCGACGGTCTCGCGTCTCAAGGACGCGGGCCTCGCCGCTCTGGTGGTCGAGCAGAACGCCGCTACCGCGCTCGGCGTCAGCGACCGCGCCTATGTCATGGACCGGGGTCGCATCGTGCACGAAGGGCCCGCGGGCGACCTGCTCGCCGACGACGACCTGCGGACGAGCCTGCTGGGGGTATGAGCGTGACGGTGCCGATCCTCGAAGCGCGCGGCCTAGTCAAGTGCTACGCGCGCGGCCTGATCCGGCGGCACGAGACCTTCCGCTTGGAAGCGGACCTGACCGTGGCAGATTCGACCATCGTCGGCGTCATGGGGCCCAACGGGTCGGGCAAGACCACGCTGTTCGAACTGATCACCGGCTCGAACATGCCGAGCGCGGGCTCGGTCCACGTCATGGGCAGGAACATCCACAACGTGAAGTACGGCGAGCGTGACCGCCTTGCGATCCACTACCACCAGTCCTACCAAGTGCGTCACTTCCGCCGTATCCGACCCTCGTTCCTGATGCAGCCGGCCGGCCACGACTACCCGATGGTGCATCTCTTCGACGAGCCGCAGTTCAACACCCAGGACGGCTACATCGGCTTCATGCTGGACTTCTTTCGCAAGCTCAGGCGGGAGGGCAGGCTCGTCTTCGTCTGTCTCCACCCGAACGAGCCCTATCATCTGGAGCTGATGGAGGAGGTCTGCGAGCGTTTCGTCTTCGTCCTCGCCGGGCGCATACGCGAATATCCAGATTTCCGCTCCTTGCTCGGTGAGCCCGATGTCCGCTCCTATCTGGGTGGCCTGGTGCCGCCGGACATGGCGTGAGCGCGACGGAACGGCAACGCCCTCGCCCGGGCTCGACCTGCAATAGCGACAAAAGGAACGTTGGCCGATGGTGAAGCGCTCGGGAGGGGAAGTCCTGGCGGAGATGCTGCAGGGCTACGGCGTCACGCATGTCTTCATGGTGCCGTCGATCCTGCGGCGGGCCCTGGTCGAGATGGAGCGGCGCACCACCATCCAGCGCATCCAGGTGCATGCCGAGAAGTCCGCTGCCTACATGGCCGACGGCTACGCGCGGGCCTGCGGCCGGCCCGGCATATGCATGGCCCAGGTGGTCGGCGCGCTCAACCTCGCCGCCGGCCTGCGCGACGCCTGGCTCGCCAATGCGCCGGTGATAGCCATGACCGGCGGGCGCGACCCGCACACCAAGTTCCGCAAGGCCTATCAGGATCTGGACGACGTGCCGGCCTTCGAGCCGGTGACGAAGTTCAACGCGACCGTGGACGAGGTGACGCGCATTCCCGACCTGGTGCGCCAGGCGTTCCGGGTCGCCGTCTCGGGCAAGCCCGGCCCGGTGCACCTGCAGTTCCGGGGCAACGAGGGGCAGATCGACTACGAGGAAGCGGAGATGGAGCCCCTTGCCGAAGAAGTGTTCGCGCGGGTGCCGCCGTTCAGGCCCACGCCTGCGCCCGAGCACGCGCAGGCGGCGCTCGATGCGATTCAAGCGGCCGAGCGGCCGGTATTCGTCGCCGGCGGCGGCGTGCGCGCATCCGGTGCAGGCGTGGCGCTGGTGGCGCTTGCCGAGCGCCTCGCCGTCCCGGTCGCCACCTCGCTCCACGGCAAGGACACCATTTCCGGCGATCACCCGCTCTCCGTGGGAGTCGTCGGGACCTACTCGCGTGAGAGCGCCAACCGGGTCGTGGGGAAGGCCGACCTGGTCTGCTTCGTCGGCTCCGAGACCGGCGGCATGACCACGCATTTCTGGCAGGTGCCGCCCATCGGCACGCCCGCGGTGCAGATCGACATCGAGCCCCAGTCGCTCGGCCGCAACTACCCGCTCAAGGCAGCGGTCTGCGCCGATGCGAAGATGGCGCTCGACTGGATGCTGGAGCATGCCGATCCCCGATCGGCGGAGGGCCGCACGGACTGGACCGCCCGCGCGCGCGGGATGGTCGCGGAGTGGCGGGGTCGCTATCGCTCCCTCCTGGAATCCGACGCCGTGCCGATCCGGCCCGAGCGCGTCTGCCACGAGCTCTCGCGGCATCTGCCGGAGGACGCTATCGTCATGGCCGACACCGGGCATTCAGGCATGTGGATGGGCGGGATGTACGACCTGCGCGCGCCCGCGCAGAGCTACATCCGAAGCGCCGGCCACCTCGGCTGGGCTTTCCCCGCCGGCCTTGGCGCCAAGTGCGCCGCGCCGGAGCGCCCCGTCTTCGTCTTCACCGGCGACGCGGGCTTCTGGTACCACCTCACCGAGATCGAGACCGCCGTGCGCTGCGGCATCAACACCGTCACTCTGGTGAACAACAACAGCTCGGGCAATCAGGGGTCGCCCGGCTTCGACCGCGCCTACGGTGGGCAGCAGTCGGAGCAGGGGCGCGAGCTCTGGACCTACAACGACGTCAACTTCGCCGCCATCGCCGAGGCTATGGGGGCGCTGGGTCTCCGCGTCGAGAACCCCACCGACATCCCCAGCGCGCTCGAGACGGCCTTCGCCGCCGGCCGGCCGGCGGTGATCGACGTGGTCAGCGACATCGAGGCCCAGGCGCCGCTCGCCGTGATTGCGGGGCCGTTGGACGGCTAACCCGCTGGTGGTCCCGGCCTTACACCAACACTGACCAGCATTCGACAGTAGCGAGCACCTATTCGCCGACGCCCTGCGCAACGCCCATATGCCGGCTGCCATGCCCGTCTATGTCGAGTGTAACTGACGGAAAGACGTGTCCCACGCGAGATTCCGCGAGATATAGAGAGACATATCTCGGCGTTTGCCCGATATAGTGGTCATTGCGACCCGAATTCAGGGTGTGTACAGCCTACGTTCCCGCTCCGCCCTGCCGGGGGGAGGACAGGGGGAAGTGGGTGCGCGCGATGCGGGCTGAGTCTCCGAAAGGCGGTGGAGGGATTCTGGGCGCCGAACAGCGCTGGGAAGCGCGGGTCCGCGACGGCCTCGCGGCGTTCCAAGCGGGACGCGTGGACAAGGCCTACGCCGCATGGCGCTCCGCCGCCGCGATTGCCAGAGCCTTCGACGCAGACGACCCACGCCGCGCGGCGAGCCGCACGCACCTCGCCCTCTGCCATGCCGCCACCGGCAACGATGCAGGGGCGCGGCGAGCCTTTCGCCGGGCGCTGCGGGCCTGGGCAGCGTCGGACGCTTGGATCGCGCGCATGGCGCTGCCGCAGCGCGCGCGCAGCTCGGGCTTTCATCTGCGGCTGGAGCAAAAGAACCCGGGCGGATACGACGCCGTTGCACGCGCGGGCTATGCGCGACTATTGGGAGCGGGGCGGGCTGCGGCGCTCGCCGGCGGCGCGTATCTCGCGCGCGATCCGGCGGCCGTGCTGGAGCAAGCGCAAGCCCTGCGGTCGGACGGGCTCGGCCGCCGCGACTTGGATCAGGCGCCGATCTGCCGTGCGCTTGCGGAACTCGCAGAGGCCGAGGGAGATGACACGGCAGCGTTGGAAGCGCGGCGGCGAGTCGAGGAAATCGAGCGCGACCCGGTGCGCTTCGGTCCGGAGCGCCTGGGTTCGCTCGCGGAGGACCAGGTGCCCAGCGACCTCAGGCGTCTCGAGGCGGCGGTCTATCTGACTCCGGTGGTTCTTCGTCGTCGCTGACCTGCGGCCGGCGTCCGTGCCGCGCCCATTCCCACCACTCCCTGGCCCGCCTCGGCAGGCTCTCGAGCCCATCGGGCAGGAACATCACGGTGAGAATCAGGATGGCGCCGTAGAACAGCGGGCGCCACTCATCGAGCCCACGCAATCCCTGGTCGACGACCGTCAACACGATAACGCCTACGATGGGTCCGGCGATGGTCCGTGTGCCGCCGACGATCACCCACACCAGCACGAAGAGCATGATGTGCAGGTTGAACTGCACCGGGTTGACGGTGCCGAGATAGTGGCCGAGCAGCGCGCCGGCGAGCCCGGCGAAGCCAGACGCCACCACCAGGGCGAAGGTCTTGTACCACCAGATGTGCACGCCGACCGATTCCGCCAGCACGTCCTTCCAGTGGATCGCGTGCAGCGTGAGCCCGAAGCGCGAGTGCTCCAGCCGGTAGAAGATGAAGATCGTGATGACCACCAGCGCAAGGCACAGGAAGTAATAGGCGACGGGGTCCGCCGCGACGTCGAACAGGCCGAGGGCGGGGAGAGCGATTTCCGGCGAGGGAATGAACACCAGCCCTCCGGGCCCGCCGAAGGGGTCGCGGAAGCGGTTCCAGGTTAGGCGAATTGCCTCGCCTGCCGCGAACGAGCCGATCAGGAAGTAAAAACCCTTCATGCGGAAAAGCGGGAAGGCAAGCAGAAATGCGAGAAAGCCGGTGAACGCCATGGCCAACGGTGCGGCAAGCCAGACCGAGAGCCCGGCCTCCTTGGTGGCGAGCGCGCTGCCGTAGGCGCCCACGCCCATCATCACAACATGGCCGAGCGAGAACTCGCCCGCGAGCGTGAGGAAGCGGTAGCTCACCGCCAGGATCACGTTGATCAGCAGGAAGATGAGGATGTCGATCCGGTAGATCGCAACCACGAAAGGCAGCACGCAGAAGACCGCCAGCACGGCCGTCAGCCCGCCGCCCGTCAGCAGGAGTCGGCTAGACCTTCTCACCTTTACCCAGAAGGCCGGCGGGCCGCACGATCAGCACCAGCAGCATCAGGAGAAGGCCGAGGATGCTCGCGATGGTCCCGTCGAGGTAAGTGGCCACGAAGGTGTGGAAGAAGGTGTAGAGCACCGCGGCCAGCACCGCGCCTTCGAGGC
>JAPPKP010000129.1 GCA_028819955.1 Rhodospirillaceae bacterium
CACGGGATCAACGTCGTGCACGACTGGGCGGTCTCCATCGACCGCGACGCGCGGAGCGTGGGGCTCGCAGGCGGGGGCAGCCTCGGCTACGACCGTCTCATCCTCTCGCCGGGCATCGACTTCCGGGACGGCTCCGTTCCCGGCTGGGACCTCTCGCAGCAGAACCGCATGCCGCACGCCTACAAGGCCGGCTCGCAGACCCAGCTCCTCAAGGCGCAGATCGAGGCAATGCCCCAGGGCGGCACCTACTGCATGGTGGCACCGTCCAACCCGTTCCGCTGCCCGCCCGGGCCCTACGAGCGGATCTCGATGGTGGCCCACGTCCTGAAGCAGTCCAATCCGACGGCGAAGATCATCATCGTCGACCCCAAGGAGAAGTTCTCCAAGCAGGGGCTGTTCCAGGAAGGCTGGCAGCGCCACTACCCCGGCATGATCGAGCGTATCGGACCGGACTTCGGCGGCGACAAGGTCGAGGTGCGGCCCGAGGCCATGGAGGTGGTGGTGGACGGCGAGGCGATGAAGGTGGATGTCTGCAACGTCATCCCCGGGCAGCAGGCCGGGCGCATCGCAGCGATTGCGGGCATCACCAACGAGGCCGGCTGGGCGCCGATCGTGCCGCACACCATGCAGAGCCGGGCGGACGAGAACATCCACGTGCTGGGCGATGCGGCGCACCAGGGAGACATGCCGAAGTCGGGCTTCTCGGCAAACAGCCAGGCGAAGGCCTGCGCCATGGCGGTGCGGGGCGCGCTCACGAGCTCCTCGACCTTCCCGCCGCGCTTCTCCAACACGTGCTGGTCGCTCATCGGCACCGACGACGGCGTCAAGGTCGGCGCCACCTACGAGGCGACCGACGAGAAGATCGCCAAGGTCGACGGCTTCATCTCCCAGACCGGGGAGAGCGCGGAATTGCGCAAGGCGACCTACGAGGAATCGCTCGGCTGGTACGCCGCCATCAGCGGCGACATGTTCAGCTAGGCCTGCCGGCGGCGTTTCAGCTTCGGGCGGTCCGAGAATCCCCCACCTCACCTCGGCCCTCTCCGCCCCCAGGGGCGGAGAGGGAGAATGGGTGGCGCCGTCTACGTTCCCCCTCCGCCTTCGGGGGAGGGGGACAGGGGGAGGTGGGTGTGTTTTTCTTCTTGGCGCTGTGATCCGGTTAGGTCTGTTGCTTCAGCGGGCAGTGAGGAAGACGCCGACGGTTCGCGCCGAAACGGCCATGGCGGCGAGCGCGAGCAGGGCGGCGAGGCTTGCGGTCGAGACGCCAGAAAGACCGGCGCCAACCGTGCAGCCGCCCGCCAGCACGCCGCCCACGCCCATCATCACGGCGCCGGCGAGGTAGCGCCCGGTCTGGCGCGGGCCTTCCAGGCTCTGCCAGCGGAACTCGCCCGCCGCGAGCGCGGCGGCGAGGCTGCCGAGAAGGACGCCCGCCGCGAGGCCGGTACCGAAGCCGGCCGGTATCGACGTTGCCGCCACAGCCCAGAACAGCGTGTCCGCCATCGGCCCGGTGAAGCCCATCGACGCCACGGGAATCGGGTCGAAATCGTCCAGCAGCACGAACCCCGTGCCGATCCAGCCGAGCGGCACCAGCAGCCCGATCGCCGCCGCCATTACAAGATGGGAGATCCGCGCGCGGGAGAAGAGCGCGAAGATGAACGCGGCGCCCGCGACGATCGCTGGCCAGGCCTCGCCGCCGGGCCAGGCCGCGAGCTCCGCCGCCGCGCCGCCGGGGAGCGTGGCGTCGCCCACCGCCTCGCGTATCGGGGCCAGCGCCCCCTTCATCGCCGCGTGGGCGGTCACGGCAAAGACGACCAGGACCAGCAGGGCGCGCAGATTGCCGGTGCCGACCAGCACCGTCAGGCGCGAGACGCAGCCGCCCGTCAGCACCATGCCGGCCCCGAAGAGCGCGCCGCCCAGCAGTACGGACGCGACCGGCAGGTCGGCCGCAAGAAACCGGTGTGCGTCGAAAGAGATCAGATCGAAGGCAACCGCCACGCGGGTGCCGGCGATCGCCGTCCCCAGCGCCATGACCCAGGTGCCAAGTGCCGGCAGGCAGTCGCGCCATTCGCCGACCAGGCTGCGGCGCAGGCAGAAGGCACTGCGCTGCGCCAGCGCGCCGTAAGCCAGTCCCAGCACCAGCCCCAGCAGCACGGAGGCCGTAAGCGGCGAAAACTCCTCGAATCCGAACTCTTCGAACATGAGGGACCGCCTCCTCCCCGCCGGGACGCCGTCAGTATGTCCTTACCGACGGTTGAGTTCGCGGCCTTTATGGGCTATCTGCAGGGGGCCGCGTCCCCATCGTCTAGTGGCCTAGGACACCGGCCTCTCACGCCGGAAACGGGGGTTCGAGTCCCCCTGGGGACGCCATTCTCTTGGACGTACCGCTACGGCCGATTCCTCAGCGGGACGAAGCTGCGCTGCGCCGGGCCGGTGTAGAGCTGACGCGGCCTTCCGATCTTCTGCTCCGGATCCGCAATCATCTCGTTCCACTGGGCGACCCAGCCCACGGTGCGGGCCAGCGCGAAGATCACCGTGAAGAGATGCGTCGGGATGCCGAGCGCCTGCAGGATCAGGCCCGAGTAGAAATCGACGTTGGGGTAGAGCTTGCGCTCCACGAAGTACTCGTCCTCCAGCGCGATCCGCTCCAGCTCCATGGCAATCTTGAGCAGCTCGTCGCTGATGCCGAGATCGTCCAGCACCTCGTGGCAGGTCTCCCGCATGACCGTGGCCCGCGGGTCGTAGTTCTTGTAGACCCTGTGGCCAAAGCCCATGAGCCTGAACGGGTCGTCCTTGTCCTTCGCCCGCCTGATGAACTCGGTGATGTTCTCGACCGTGCCGATCTCTTCCAGCATCTGGAGCACCGCCTCGTTGGCGCCGCCGTGTGCCGGCCCCCAGAGCGTCGCGATGCCGGCCGCGATGCAGGCATAGGGATTGGCGCCGGAAGAGCCGGCGAGGCGCACCGTCGATGTCGAGGCGTTCTGCTCGTGGTCCGCATGCAGGATCAGGATACGGTCCATGGCGCGCGCGTGGATGGGGTTGATCTGATAGTCCTCGCACGGCACCGCGAACATCATGTGCAGGAAGTTCTCGGGATAGGTCAGGTCGTTGCGCGGATACACGAACGGCTGGCCGATGCTGTACTTGTACGCCATGGCCGCGAAGGTCGGCATTTTCGCGATCAGCCGATGCGAGGCGATCATGCGCTGCTTCGGGTCGTTGATGTCGGTGGTGTCGTGATAGAAGGCGGCGAGCGCGCCCACCACGCCGATCATCACCGCCATCGGGTGGGAATCGCGCCGGAATCCCCGATAGAGATAGTTGACCTGCTCGTGCACCATCGTGTGCTTGGTGATGGTGTTGACGAAGCGATCCTTCTCCGCCGCGTTGGGCAACTCGCCGTGGAGCAGCAGGTAGGAGACCTCGAGAAAGTCGCTATATGCAGCCAGCTCGTCGATGGGATAGCCGCGGTGCAGCAAGAGGCCCTGCTCGCCGTCGATATAGGTGATATTCGACTTGCACGAACCGGTCGCGGTATAGCCCGGATCGTATGAGAACTTGCCAGTGCCAGCATAGAGCGAGCGGATATCGATGACCGGCGGGCCCATCGTCCCTTCGAGAACCGGTAGTTCGACCGTACCCCCGCTCTCACGGTCGGTAAGCACGGCGCTGGGCGGCTCGTTGCTCTGCCCAGCGACGCCGGTTTGGCGCGCCTGAGACACCCCATCTCCCTCCTTGCTTGCCCCGTGCCTGCGGCCGGCCAGGGGCCTGGATCATAGGACCGGAGCCCAAATTACACAATTTGCGCCCGGCCGGGCCGCGGCCTGCTCAGTGCCGCGCGCGCTCGCGCTCGACGCTGCTCACCGACGTCACCGCCCGCAGGGCAGCCACGATATTGCCGAGGTGCCTCGCGTCCTTGACCTCGACATCGACCAGCATTTCGAAGAAGTCGAGGGAGCGGTTGGTGATCTTGAGATTGCTGATGTTGCCGTTGTTCTTGGCGATCGCCGTGGTCAGCTTGCTGAGGCTCCCGGTCTCGTTGGCGACCACCAGGTTGAGCCGGCCGACGTGGACGCCTTTCTCGTCCGCGTCCGCCTCCCAGGAGAGATCGAGCCAGCGCTCTGGCGTGTCGCTGAAGCTCTCCAGCGTATCGCAGTCGATGGTGTGGATCGTCACGCCCTTGCCGGTGGAGACGATGCCCACGATGCGCTCGCCCGGTAGCGGGTTGCAGCACTCGGCGAGGTGCACAGCCAAGCCCGGGATCAGACCGCGCACTGGAATCCCGCTGTCGCCCGCCTTTGTGCCGCGACGCCCGCGTGCGACCGAGAGCGCACGCCGCGCGATGCCCTGGAGACTGCGGGCCGGAAAGAGGGCTTCCTCGACCTCGCCGCTGGTGAGGTCGCCGCGCCCGAGGGCCGCCAGCAGGTCGGCCACGGAGCGCTGCTTGAGGCTGGAGAGCGCGCTCTCCAGCAGCGTCTCCGAATAGTCCGCCCCGGCCTCCCGGCAGAGTTTCTCGGCGACGGACCGACCGAACGTAATGAATTGCTCCCGCTCCTTGAGCCGGGTAAAGCGTCGGATGCAGGTTCGCGCCTTGCCGGTCACGACAAACCGTTCCCAGCCCGGCTGCGGCTGGGGCACCCGCGAGCGCAGGATCTCCACCTGATCGCCGTTCTCCAGCTGGGTCCAGAGCGGCACCATGCGCCCGTTGACCTTGGCGCCGACCGTGCTGTCGCCCACATCGGTATGCACCGCATAGGCGAAATCGACCGGCGTCGCCCCACGTGGGAGCGTGATCAGCGCCCCGCGCGGGGAGAAGCAGAACACCTCGTCCTGAAACATCTCGAGCTTGGCGTGCTCGAGCAGCTCCTCTGGGCCTGAAGCCTTGTCGAGGATTTCGAGCAGGGGACGAAGCCAGCGCTGCTGACGGTCGTCCCGAACGTCGCCCGCCTGCTTGAACAGCCAATGAGCGGCGACGCCGTACTCGGCCTCCTCGTGCATGTCGCGGGTGCGAATCTGGATCTCGATGCGCCGCTGCTCGGGCCCGATGACCGCGGTATGGAGCGAGCGGTACCCGTTGGGCTTGGGCGTCGAGATGTAGTCCTTGAAGCGGCCCGGCACCATCGGGTAGGCGCGGTGCACGATGCCGAGCGCCCGGTAGCAGTCCTCCCCGTCCTCGGTGACGACGCGAAAACCCACGATGTCGGTGAGCTGCTCGAAGGCGAGCTTCTTGCGCTGCATCTTTTGCCAAATGGAGTAGGGGCGCTTCTCACGGCCCTTTACGGTGGCCCGCAGCCGCTTGCGCCGGAGCGTCTCGGTGAGCGATTCGGTCACCCGTTCCACCATGCCGTCGGCCTGATCGCGGAGCGCCTTGAGCCGCGTCTCCATGGTGTGGAAGCCGTCGGGATTGAGCTCCTTGAAGGAGAGATCTTCGAGCTCCGCCTTGAAGGCCTGAAGCCCGATCCGCTCCGCGAGTGGCGCGTAAATCTCCATGGTCTCCCTGGCGATTCGCTGCCGCTTTGTCTCGTCGGGCACGAAATGCAGCGTGCGCATGTTGTGGAGGCGGTCGGCGAGCTTGACCAGGAGGACGCGGATGTCTTCCGAGAGCGCGAGCAGGAACTTGCGCAGGTTCTCGGCCTGACGCGCCTGGTCCGACTGCAGCTCCAGCCGGCTCAGCTTGGTCACGCCGTCGACCAGCCGGGCCGTGTCCTCGCCGAAGAGGTCGTTGATTTCCTCGATGGTGGCGACCGTGTCCTCCACGGTGTCGTGGAGCAGCGCGGTCGCGATCGAGGTGCTGTCGAGCTTGAGCTCGGTCAGGATGCCGGCGACCTCGATGGGATGGGCGAAATAGGGGTCGCCGCTGGCGCGGGTCTGGGTGCCGTGCGCCTTCATCGAAAAGACGTAGGCGCGGTTGAGCAGAGCTTCGTCCGCTGAGGGCTCGTAGCTCTTGACGCGCTCGACGAGTTCGTATTGCCGGATCACGTCCGCTGACGCGCCCGGCCGGCGCCGGCGGAAACCCGCTGTGCGGGCGGCGGCTCAGCCGCGCCCGGTGCGCCGCCGGCCAGCGCTACTCCTGTATTTCCGCTACCGCTTCTGCCTCGATTACCGGCTCTTCTGCCGGCTCGTCCTCGCCTTCGGGGGCCGCGGCCTCTTCCTCGACGGGCGTGCTCTGGCCGGTCACGCCGGCCCAGGCGGCTTCCGCCGCCAGCACCGCCATGGCATCCTCGTCCGGCTCGTCGATTTCGGTATCCACTTCGCGCCCGTGCTCGAGCTCATAGCGGAGCGTCTCGAGATCGATTGTTTCGTCGGCGATCTCGCGGAGTGCGATGACGGCGTTCTTGTCGTTGTCCTTCTCGACCGTGAGCTCCGCGCCCGAGCGAATGTCGCGGGCGCGCTGAGCGGCGAGCAGCACCAGCTCGAACCGGTTCGGCACCAAGCCGACGCAATCCTCGACCGTCACGCGTGCCATAGGTCGCACTCCTCATGTGAGCCGGACCGGCCCCAACCCGGTGGCGCGCCACCCTATCCGCAGGGCCTGTCGGATGCAAGCGCCGCCGCGCCATTCGAAGCGCCAGGTCAGGCGGCGAGCAGGCGAAACAGGCGTTCGGCGTCGGCGGCGTCCCGGACGACGCGGGCGCAGCGGGCGGCAAGCTCCGCGTCGTCGCCCCAGCGCTCCAGTTGGTAGCGTTCGTCCACAAGCGAGGCGTCGGCGGCGGCTCTTGCGTCGAGCCGGCCCAAGTGCATGGCGAGTGCGATCACCAGCGAGCCGAAGGCCCGCGTCGCCGTGCTCAGCCCGGCAAGCGCGAAGTCGTCTTCGCCCGCAACCGCATCCCGCAGGGCCTCGACCGCCTCCGGTGCCTGGGCAACAGGGGTGATCGAGCTCGTAACCGCAAGACGGGCGCCGTATCGCTCGTCGGCCCACGCCACCAGCGGTTCCCAGGCGGCGGCCTGGCGGCGGGCAAGCGCCGGCGGCTCGTCGGTCCGATAGCAGACGAGGTCGGTCTCGGCGTAGGCCGCGACCTCGGCCACGATGTCGTCCCGCCGCTCCGGCACCAGGTCCAGCGCGGTGCAGACGAGGCGGGTGAGCGGCATGGTGTCGCGGTCTATGGTCTCGCCCTGAGCCGCCCATTCTTCGGTGACGGCGCCCGCGAGCGCGGCAAACGGCACCGCGAGGGGCTGGCCGGCCGGCGTGCACACCGGCTTGCCGTCGAGCACAATCCCGTGCCCGCCTGCGGCCTCGACCGTCTCCGCGCTCTCGTAGAAGCGCTTCGGCTTCGCCGCGTTCACGGCGCGTCCTCGAAGGGCGCGAACGCATCGCCGGCGGGCGCCGAATCGAAGCCGAGAAAGCGCCACGCGGCAGCCATGTGGGGTGGTAGCGGCGCGGTGAGGACCAGCGGCGCCTTGTTGCCCGGTCGCGGCAGCTCCAGCGCGCGGGCGTGAAGGTGCAGGCGCGGCTCGAATCCGGCCGGGAACGCCGCCTCGCCGCCGTACTTGCCGTCGCCCACGATTGGGTGGCCGAAGACCGACGCCGTGTGGGCCCGAAGCTGATGGGTGCGACCCGTGCGCGGCATGAGCGCGAGCCAGGAGAGGCGACGGCCGGCGGTCTCGATCACCGCGTAGTCCGTGATCGCGCGCTGGCCATCGTCGGCGGTCGCGACCACCCGCTCGCGCGCGCCCACCTGACGCTTGGCCAGCGGCGCATCGATCCGCCCCTGCGCGGGCTTCGGCACACCGGCAACGAGCGCCCAATAGAGCTTGCGCAACTCACGCGAGCGGAACAGCGCCGTAAGGTCCCGCGCCGCTGCCGCGTTGCGGGCGAGCAGGAGGACCCCGCTGGTATCGCGGTCGAGCCGGTGGACCAGGCGGGGCGCCTCGGCGGCGTCGAAACGGAGCGCGCCGAGCAGTCCGTCGAGGTGGCGGGCGACACGGCTCCCGCCCTGCACTGGGAGCCCCGGCGGCTTGTTGAGCGCGATCACATCGGCATTGCGATAGATGACGGCCGCTCGCACCATGTCGGCGTCAGCCTTATCGAGCCGTGGGGTGGAGCGCTGCCGCGCACGTGGCTCGCCTTCATCGGGAAGCGGCGGCACGCGCACCCGGTCGCCTGGCGCGAGGCGGGTGCCGGCGCGGGCGCGCTTGCCGTTCACCCGGATCTGGCCGGTGCGCAGCAGCTTCTCCAGCCGGCCATGGCCGAGAGCGGGGTAGTGCCGCCTGAACCAGCGGTCGAGCCGCTGGTCGCCGTCCTCGGGCGCGATCTCCAGGGTGGCGACGCCCGCCATCAGACGACGGCCCGCACCAGCCTGAGCCCGCAATAGAATCCGCCGACCGAGAGCACCACCGAGAGCACGATGTAGAGCAGCGCCCGGCCGACGTCGCCGCGTTCCAGCAGGCCGATGCTGTCCGCCGAGAAGGCGGAGAAGGTGGTGAAGCCGCCGAGCAAACCCACGAAGAGAAAGCGCTGCACCACCTCGCCCGCGTCGAATGCCACTGCAAGCCCGTGCACAAGGGCACCGAGAATGAAGGAGCCCACGACGTTGACCGTGAGCGTGCCGTAGGGGAAGCCCCCGCCGATCAGCGATGTGAGCCAGCGCTCGGCCGCGCCCATCACGTAGAAGCGCCCGACCGAACCCAACGCGCCGCCTAGCGCGATGGCGAGCGCGACCTTCACGCGTCGTCCTCCGTCTCGGCGTTGGCCGCGGTCCCTTCGCGCAGCTTCTGCCAGTAGGCAAGGCGCTTTCGCACCTCCCGCTCGAAGCCCCGCTCCCGCGGCGCGTAGAAGCGCTGCCGGGTTATCTCCTCCGGGAAGTAGTTCTGGCCCGAGAACCCTTCCTCGGTGTCGTGGTCGTAGACGTAGCCCTCGCTGTAGCCGAGCTCCTTCATCAACCGCGTCGGCGCGTTGAGGATGTGCTTGGGCGGCATCAGCGAGCCGGTCTCTTTCGCTGTCTGCATGGCGCGCCCGAGCGCGCGGTAGCTCGCGTTCGACTTGGCTGCGGTGCCGAGATAGATCACGGTCTGGGCGATGGCGAGCTCGCCTTCGGGCGAGCCCAGCCGCTCGTAGGCCTCCCAGCCGGCGAGGGCCTGCGGCAGCGCGTCCGGGTCTGCCAGCCCCACGTCTTCCACGGCGAACCGCACCAGCCGCCGCGCGATGTAGCGCGGGTCCTCGCCGCCGGCGAGCATGCGCGCGAGCCAGTAGAGCGCGGCGTCCGTGTCCGAGCCGCGCAACGACTTGTGCAGCGCCGAGATCAGGTTGTAGTGGCCCTCCTGCGACTTGTCGTAGAGCGGGGCGCGGCGCTGCACGGTCTCCATCAGCTGGGGCACGTCGAGCGGCGCGGTGGCGCCGGCGGCAAACAACGCCTCCGCCATGTTGATAAGCGCGCGTCCGTCGCCGTCGGCCATGGCGCGCATCATGGGCCGGGCATCGGGCTCGAGCGGCAGCGTACGGCTCTCGGCCTCCTCCGCGCGGGTGAGCAGGGTCTCGAGCGCGCTGTCGTCGAGGCGGTTGAGCACCAGCACCGCGCATCGCGAGAGCAGGGCGCCGTTCAGCTCGAACGAGGGGTTCTCGGTGGTGGCGCCAACGAGGATCACGGTGCCGTCCTCGACCACGGGCAGGAACGCGTCCTGCTGCGCCCGGTTGAAGCGGTGAATCTCGTCGACGAAGAGCAGGGTGCCTGTGCCGCCGGCGCGGTGCTCGCGGGCGTCCGCGAACACCTTGCGCAGCTCTGCGACACCGGAGAACACCGCGCTCAGCGGCGCGAACAGCATGTCGGTGTGATCGGCGAGGAGGCGGGCGATGGTGGTCTTGCCGCAGCCCGGCGGCCCCCAGAGGACGGTGGAAGCCAGTGCGCCGCTCGCTATCATCCGCCCGAGCGGGCCGTCGGGGCGCAGCAGATGATCCTGGCCCACCACCTCGTCGAGCGTGCGCGGCCGCAGCCGGTCGGCAAGCGGCCTGGGCGCAGCGTCTGCGAACAGGCTCGGGACATCCCGGGATTTCATGGGCCGAGTCTACGCGCTCCGTCCGCGCGGCGCAGCCAGCCTGCGTGCCGAAAGGCGCTCAGTCCGGCGTCAGGTTGACGGCGGCGACGCGCCAGGCCTGGCCCTTGGCGGGGCCGTCCACGTGGTCGATGCAGGTGATCGAGAGGTTGTCGATGCTGAAGGCGAGCGCGCGCTCCGCGTCGAGACCGAGCGCGAGCGCCAAGGCAGCCCGGATCGATCCGCCGTGAGCCACGGCGACGATGTCGCGGCCGGCATGTTCTGCCGTCCGGCGCGTGACGGCCTCGGAGACCCGCTCGACCACCTGGATGAAGCTCTCGCCCCCCGGCGGCGTGATGTGGGCGGGTGCGACCCAGTACTTGTGGGCGAGGCCGCTGCCTCGCTCGGAAG
This sequence comes from Rhodospirillaceae bacterium, assembly GCA_028819955.1. The sequence goes on from JAPPKP010000129.1 coordinate 10,372, forward strand.
CGACCTCGCTCCAGGTCAGACCATGCCACTCGCCGAAGTCCTGCTCGTCGAGGTTCGGCTCGATGCTCCGCGCCGGCACGTCGTGACCGGCCCCGGCGATCGCGTCGGCGGTCTGATGAGTGCGCAGCAGGTTGCTGGTGAGCCAGACAGCATCCTGCGGCAACGCGCGCGCCAGCCCCTCGAAGCGAGGCCGCTCGCTGGTGTTGGCTGGCACGTTGGTACGGCCGTAGAGCCGGCCGCCGTGGTCGGTGACCGGCGCGTGGCGCACCCACCACCACCGGGTCACGGTCGTCTTGGAAGTCATCGAACCGCCGCAAGGGTGAGCAGGAACAGCACCTCGGCGAACTGCTGGACGCCGCCGAGCACGTCACCAGTGTGGCCGCCCACTTGGCGCTCCGCAAGCCAGGCGACTGCGGCGGTGCCGATGCCCGCGATGAGGAAGGCGACGAGCCCACTCCAGGTGAGCAGGCCGACGGCGAGCACCGCCGCCATGCCAACGCCGGTCCACACATGAGTCGACGGCGGGCGCCCGGCGTCGGCAGCGAGGCCATCGGCCCGTGCCGGCTCAAGCCAGAGCATGACCGCCGGCATCGCCGCGCGCGAGACCCCCGCGGCGGCGACCATTGCCGCGATCACGAGGCCGGTCTCCTCAAGGTCGGCGAGGGCGCCCACCTTCGCCGCCAGCACCACGACCAGCACGATCACGCCGTAGGCGCCGATGCGGCTGTCCCGCATGATCGCGAGCTTGCGCTCCCGCGTCTTGCCGCCGCCGAAGCCATCCGCCATGTCGGCGAGGCCGTCCTCGTGCAGCGCGCCGGTGATGAGCGCGCCGGCGCCGACGGCGAGCACCGCCGCCACGATGTCCGGCAGGCCGATTCCTGCGGCGATCGCGTAAACGATCCCGGCGAAGAGGCCGATCAGCGCGCCCACGATGGGGAAGGCGCGGACCGCGCGGCCGAGCGGCGGGCTGTCGCCCTCCGGCCGCGCCGCCTTCAACGGCACTCGTGTGAGGAAGAGCAGGGCGGCGCGAAGGTCGCTCCGCCAGACTCGCACCGCGCGGTACGCCGTCTGTTGGAGGGGAGCCTCGTCGCCGTCGTCGTAGCGCATGTGCCTCTTGCCCGGGCTGCCCCGGCCCGGCATCCTGCCCCAGCCTTATAGGCTAAGCCGCCGCTCCCAAGAAACCCCACGGCTCCCGCTTGGCGGGAACACGTGCACAGAACAGCCATGCAAGACGACGTTCAGCTCGGCTCGTTGAGCGCCTTTCGCGCGCGCGTTGCGGCCATGCCGGGGCCTGACGAGGCGGCGGCCGAGCGCGCGCGATTGCACGATGCGCTACTCACCAAGCCGGCCGGCGCCCTTGGCCGGCTCGAGACCCTCGCCCAATGGGCCGCGGCGTGGCAGGGGCGCCATCCGCCGCGCGCCGAGCGCATCCAGGTTCTCGTCTTCGCCGGCAACCACGGAGTCGCGGCGCGGGGGGTCTCCGCCTATCCCGCGGCGGTCACGGCGCAGATGGTGGCCAACTTCGAGGCTGGCGGGGCGGCGATCAACCAGCTCTGCGACGTGCTGGATGCGGCGTTGACGGTCGTGCCCCTCGACCTCGACACGCCCACCGAGGACATGACGCAGGCGCCCGCGCTCGGCGAGACGGCGTGTGTCGCAGCGTTGGAGGCGGGGATGGCTGCGGTCGACGGGGACGCCAGCCTGCTCTGCCTCGGCGAGATGGGGATCGGCAACACCACCGCCGCAGCGGCGCTCGCGGCGGCGCTCTTCGGCGGCGACGGCGCTGCGTGGGTGGGGCCGGGAACCGGCGTGGATTCAGACGGGCTCGCGCGCAAGGCAGCGGTGGTCGATGCGGCGCTCGCGCGGCACGCCGGAGCCCGCGGCGATCCGCTGGCCGCGCTCTACTGCGTCGGGGGGCGGGAGCTTGCGGCGATTGCGGGCGCCGTGGTCCAGGCGCGGCACCATCGCGTGCCCGTGCTGCTCGACGGCTTCGCCTGCACCGCCGCGGCGGCGGTCATCGCCAGGTTGCGCGTCGGTGGCCTCGACCACGCGCAGGTCGCCCACCGCTCGGCCGAGCCCGGGCATCGGCGTCTGCTGGAGGCGCTCTCGCTGGAGCCGCTACTCGATCTCGGCCTGCGCCTTGGCGAAGCCTCGGGCGCGGCGCTCGCCGCAGCGCTCGTCCGCATGGCGGTCGCGACCCACAACGGCATGGCGACCTTCGAATCGGCGGGAGTCAGCGGCCCCGCAGACTAACGGCTATTCCCCGATCTGGTGCAGCAGGCCGCGGATGCGGGCGCTGCGCAGGAAGGCGAGAAACGTGCCGACGCCCGCCGCCATCCAGCCGATGTTGAGTGTGGTCGCGCGCATCATGTGATCGCCGCTGAAGATGCCGTCCACCACGAGCGCGCGCATGCCCTCGAACACATGGGCGGAGGGCAGGATGGCGGCCACCGGCTCAAGCCAGTCCGGCAGGATCGAGAGCGGGTAGTAAACGCAGCTGAAGGGCGCCAGCGCGAAGATCAGGAACCAGGCCAGGCTCTCGGCGCCTAAGCCGAAGCGCAGCACCAGGCCGCAGACAAAGAAGCCTACGGCCCAGCCCATCACGATCAGGTTGACGAAGAAGCCGATCAGCGCGAAGCCGAGATCGAAGATCGAGAAGGCGTAGAGGATGAAGGCGAAGCCCACCGCGCCCGTCATCCCGATGAGCGTCCGGATCAGGCTGATCAGCATGAGTGCGCAGATCAGCTCCCACGGCCGCAAGGGGCTCACGAAAAGGTGCCCGAGATTGCGCGACCACATCTCCTCGATGAACACCAGGGAGAGGCCGATCTGGCCGCGGAACATGATGTCCCACAGGATGACGCCGGCGAGCAGGACACCTGCCGCTTGGGCGAACCACGAGCTGTTGGTGATGAGGAACATGGTGACCAGGCCCCAGATGATCACCTGAACCGTGGGCCAATACGTGAGCTCCAGCAGACGCGGCCAGGAGCGCCGCAGCAGATAGGTGTGGCGCAGCACCATTGCGCCGATCCGCTGCGCAGGCCCGTGCCAAGGCAGGGCTGAGGCGGTGCCGTTCCCCGTCACTGCGCCGCCTCGCCGATGTCGCCCGCACCGCGTACGATTTCGAGGAAGACTTCCTCCAACGAGCTGCGGTCGTGGCGCTCGATCATGGCCTCGGGCGGGCCGCTCTCGACGATGCGACCGCCCGCCATCACGAACACGTCGTCGCAGAGGCGCTCGACCTCGGCCATGTTGTGGGAGGCGAGCAGGATCGTGGCATCGGTCTCGGCGCGGTAGCGCTCGATCACGCCCCGCACCCAGTCGGCCGTGTCGGGATCGAGCGAGGCCGAGGGCTCGTCGAGCAGCAGCAGCTCGGGATCGTTGAGCAGCGCCTTGGCGAGCGCGACCCTGGTGCGCTGCCCCGCCGAGAGCTTGCCCGTGGGCCGCTTGAGAAAGTCCCCGAGGTCGAGGGTCTCGGCAATCCGCTCGATTCGCCGGCGCACGCTGTCCAGGCCGTAGAGCTTGGCGTAGACGGTCAGGTTCTCGCGCACCGTGAGCCGGTGCGGCAGGTCGGTGTAAGGCGAGGAGAAGT
>JAPPKP010000142.1 GCA_028819955.1 Rhodospirillaceae bacterium
CCCACTTCCTCACCAACGTGATCGACTACGGCATGGACCCGCAGGCGGCGCTGGACTGCCCCCGCGCCTTCCACTTCGGCGGCGTGCTGACGCTGGAGACCACCATCGCCGATGAGACCGCCCGGCGCCTGGCCGCCCTCGGCCACGACGTCGCGTGGGCCGCGGTGCCCCATGGCGGCGGTCAGGCCATCGCGATCGACCGCGAGAGCGGCGTGCTCACCGGCGGCTCCGACCCCCGCAAGGACGGCTGCGCCCTGGGGATTTGAATGTGGCATCTCTGCCCTTAAGTGATACAGGAACGGAAACATGCCCAAGCCGAATAAGTTTGAGAGTAAACTATTTGCGGTGGCCAAACGTGCACAAAAGTTTCACACTGACATGACAGGGCTGTGGTATCCGTTACACACTCACGAATCTTTTTTCCAGAATTACATCGCCATGAAAGTATACGAATCGCTGAAATTTCAGGTTTATGTTGACGCGACACCCACAAAACTAGAAGCCGATTCCAATGTGGAAGTCGTTTACGGTGAAGATAATGCCAACAAGAGATTCGACTTAGCATTTTGGCGGAAGAGCGACATAAATCCAAGAGTCAAGTCAATTCTAGAAATAAAGCATCGAGGATCAACGACAAAAGTGCGTGAAGATTGTCGAAAAATAAAAGAATTCCTTGAATACAACGAAGGTGTGTCCGGGTATGCTTTATATTACACTCAACCGGCGAAAGTGACTACAGCCGATAGCCGGTTTTCGCAGATATCTGAAGAGCCTAGAGTGTCGATGATCAAGAGCTATATTAATCGGAGTGAGCCAATTTGGGGTGTCGCACTCTATAGGTGCTATCCGAGTTAGTATCAAGCATTTATTCTGTCAAATTTGTGTGCTGAATCGAACAATCTAAGTTGGGCTTGGGAATAGTTTTGTGCATGAGATTGATTGATTCACCCCGGCATACACCCCGCTTCCACCGCGCGCTGCTTCACCAGCGCGTAGACGATGTCGATGGCAGGCGTCGGCACGCCGACCGGGCGGCCGAGCTCGCCGATCACGCCGACCAGGGCCTCGACCACCTGCGCCTGCTGTGCCCGACGCCCCGGACCATGGTGCGGTTCTCGTCGCGCTTGGGGCGCGGCAGCATTGCCTCATGCAGCACGAGAGCCAGCGGGCCACTACCCTCGTCATCGCCGCCGCCTGTCCCGCGGAATCCCACTTATCCTACTCGGTCCCACTTAATCCCGGCGAATCCCGCTTATCCCACCTGATCCCACTTCGTCCCGGTGAATCCCGCACATCCCACTCAGTCCCGCCTAATCCCGGCGAATCCCACTTATCCTGCAGAATCCCACTTATCCCGGTGAATCCCGCTTCAAATTCTTGCCTCGGGCCAGATGCAGGCCTTGGCCGAGGCCGGAATTTCGGGTCAGCCGGGGAGGCACCCCGCCTCCACCGCGCGCTGCTTCACCAGGGCGTAGACCATGTCGATGCTGGGCGTCGGCACGCCGACCAGGCGGCCGAGCTCGGCGATCACGCCGACCAGGGCCTCGATCTCCATGGGCCGGCCCAGCGTCAGGTCCTGAAGCATCGAGGTGCGGTGCGCGCCAACCTGCTCGGCGCCCTCGATGCGCTTGTCCACGTCGATGGCGAAGCGCGCGCCGAGCGCCTCGCCCACCGCCTGCCCCTCCGCCATCATGGCGCGGACCACGGCGCGGGTGCCGGCGTCGCGTGCGATGTCCTCCAGCGTCGCACCCGTGAGCGCGCTCACCGGGTTGAAGGCGAGGTTGCCCCAGAGCTTGACCCAGATGTCCGAGCGGATGTCGGGTCGCACCGGCGACTTGAACCCGGCGGCGATGAAGGCCCGGCTCAGCGCCTGTACGCGCTCGCTGCGCGTGCCGTCCGGCTCGCCGAAGGGCAGGCGCTTCTGGCTGAGGTGCCCAGAAATCTCGATGACGCCGGGCTCGGCGATCTCGCCCGCCGCGAAGATGACGCAGCCGATGGCGCGCTCCGGCCCGAGCAGGTCCCACTGGGTGCCGTCGGGATCCACGGCCGCGATGCGCCGGCCCTCGTAGGGGCCTTCCAGCTTATGAAAATACCACCAGGGGATGCCGTTGGACGCCGTGACCACGGTCGTCTCCGGCCCGAGCAGCGGCTGCAGCCGCTCGCAGATACCCGGCACCGAGTGTGCCTTGAGCGTGATGATGACGGCATCCTGCGGGCCGAGCGCGGCCGGGTCGTCGGTCGCGCGGATCTCGGCCCGGCGTTCCTCGCCGCCGGCGCGCACGCGCACACCCTCCGCCTGCATCGCCGCGAGATGCGGCCCGCGCGCGATCAGCGAGACCTCCGCCCCGCCCTCCGCCAGCTCCAGCCCGAAGTAGGCGCCGATGGCCCCGGCTCCGACGATGCAGATTTTCACGGCGTGCCTCCGCTCATCACCAGGTACCCCGTTCACGGCCGGCGCGAGACGGCCCGAGCCGCCCCGCGCCTCCCGCCGTCCCCCTCCCCCCGGGACTCATGCCGACCGTTTCGACGGTCGGTGGAGAGGCCGTCGAGGCGGGCGTCACGAAATCGCCTGGACGAACTTGTCGGAGCTGCTCACCGCTCCAAAGATGCTGTCCGGGCTTCGAACCATCTCCACCGCTGCCTGATGCAACTCGGACACGGTCGCCGCGCAGCAGTCCTCGAGAAGGAGGTTGTCGAAGCCGCGATCGCTCGCCTCGCGCAAGGTCGTGTTCACGCACACTTCCGTCGTGACCCCCATGATGATCAGGTTGCGCACGCCCCGATGGCGCAGGATATGTTCCAGCTCAGTGCTATAGAACGCGCCGCTGCCGGGCTTGTCGACGATCGGTTCATCGGGCTCGGGCGTGAGCTCGGGGATGATTTCCCAACCGGGCTCTCCGCGGATCAGGACGCGCCCGAGCTCGGTCCTGTCGCCGACTCCGGCACCGGTACGACGAAGGCGGAACTGCTTCACTTCCATGAGGTCCGAGCCGTCGGCGCGGTGACCCTCGCGCGTGTAGACGACGTGAAAACCCTTCTCGCGCGCCGCCCGGAGCACTTTCCTGTGACCCTCGATCGGGGCGCGCATGACGTTCATGTTGGCCCCGGCCGTGTCCGCCCAACCGCCGAAGCCGCAGAAGTCCATCTGCATGTCGATCACGAGAACGGCGGTGTTTCTGGGCCTCAGGTCGCCGTCGTAGGGAAAGGGATAGGATTCGGCCTCGACATATCTCTCCATGGGATAATGTCTCGCAGTGTCTCAATCGTTCAGGACCAGCGCATTCGCTGCGCTACCAGGCAGCGAATACGATCCAAGCGCGCGAACATCGCCGGGACCTCACGGCCCGATGCCCAGCTTCTCGGCGAGGCCGATGCGCTGCAGCTTGCCGGTGGCACCCTTGGGGATCTCGTCGCGGAAGAGGATCGTGCGCGGCACCTTGAAGTCCGCGAGGGACTCGGCGGCGAAGGTGCGCAGCTCCCGCTCCCCCGCCTCGGCGCCCTCGCGCAGCACGATCACCGCCGCCACGTCCTCCCCCAGCTTCGGGTGCGGCACGGCGAAGGCCACCGCCTGGGCCACAGCGGGATGGGTCATCAGCACGTCGTCGACCTCGCGGGGCGCGATCTTCTCGCCGCCCCGGTTGATGATCTCTTTGAGCCGGCCGGTGAGCGTCAGATACCCGGCCTCGTCGATCACCCCCTGGTCGCCGGTGCGGAACCAGCCGCCGGCAAACGCCACCGCGTTGGCCTCCGGGTTGTTCTCGTAGCCGAGAGTGACGTTCGGGCCGCGGATCACCACCTCGCCCTCGGTCCCGGCCGCCTGCAACGCGCCGGCCTCGTCCATGATCGCGACTTCGGGTCCGGCGGCGATGCCCACCCCGCCCGGCCTGCGCTCGGCGGGCGGCATCGGGTTGCTGGTCATCTGGTGCGAGGCTTCTGTCATCCCATAAGACTCGATCACGGGCGCATCGAAGGTCGCCTCGAGCTCGCCCATCACCGGCGCCGGCAGCGAGGAGGACGACGAGCGCAGCAGTCGGAGCCTGCGGCGCGCGACGATCTCCTTGTTGCGTGCAGCCCGCGCGAGGATGGCCTGGTGCATGGTGGGCACGGCGGTGAGCCAGGTGGGCGCCATCCCTTCGAGCCACGCGAAGAACCGGAGCGCGTTGAAGCCCGGCGTGCAGATCACGCTGGCGCCCGCATGGAGCGATGCCATCACGCCCGCCATCAGCCCGTGGATGTGGAAGAGCGGCATAATGTTGAGGCAGCGGTCGCCGGGCTCGAGCGCGATCCAGTCAGCGATGTTGCGCGCCGAGGCGCACAGGTTGGCGCCGGTCAGCGGCACGATCTTGGGCCGCGACGTGGTGCCCGAGGTGTGGAGCACCAGCGCGGCATCGTCCCTGCTGTTGCTGTCGTTCGCCGGCCCCGCGCCCGACGGCGCATCGAGGGTGAAGCTGCCGGCGCCCGCGCCGGTCTCCGGCGTGAGGCCGATAATCGGCACGCCCACCCGCTTCGCCGCCTCGATGGCCGGGCTCTCGGCCCCGGCCTCCAGGATCAGCGCGCGCGCCCGGAGGTCTTCGAGGTAGAAGGCGAACTCGTCCACCCGGTAGGCGGGGTTGAGGGGCGCCGCCGTGGCGTGGGCGGCAGTGGCGAGGAAGGCCGCCGCCATCTCCGGCCCGTTGGGGAGCACGATCGCGATCCGGTCGCCCCGCCCGATGCCTGCCTGTGCCAGGGCGTCGCCCGTGCGACCGATCTGGTTCCGAAGGCCGCCATAGGTCAGCGGTGCGCGCTCCGACGCCGCGATGGCGATGTCGTCCGGTCCGCCCCGCTCCAGCAGCGCGTGGATGTCGGTGGGTTCAGCCATGGTCCGGGGCCGCCAGCGGCGAGAGGCGCTTCCGTGTCCGCCTCACGCGCGGTTCATCCGGTTGTCCACCAGGTCGTCCACCACCGCCGGGTCGGCGAGAGTGGAGGTGTCGCCGAGCTCGTCGTGCTCGTTGGCCGCGATCTTGCGCAGGATGCGGCGCATGATCTTGCCGGAGCGGGTCTTGGGCAGCCCCGGCGCCCACTGGATCAGGTCGGGCGTCGCGATGGGGCCGATCTCCTTCCGCACCCAGCGGCTGAGCTCGCCGCGCAGCGCCTCGCTGGGTTCGCGGCCGGCGGTGAGCGTGACGTAGGCGTAGATGCCCTGGCCCTTGATCTCGTGTGGGTATCCCACCACCGCCGATTCCGAGACCGCCGGATGCGCCACCAGCGCGCTCTCCACCTCCGCCGTCCCCATGCGGTGGCCGGAGACGTTGAGCACGTCGTCGACGCGCCCGGTGATCCAGTAATAGCCGTCCTCGTCCCGCCGAGCGCCGTCGCCGGTGAAGTAGCGCCCCGGATACTGCGAGAAGTAGGTATCGATGAAGCGCTTGTGGTCGCCGTAGACCGTGCGCATCTGCCCCGGCCAGGAATCGGCGAGGCAAAGCAGGCCGGAGCACGCGCCGCTAAGCTCGTTCCCCTCCTGATCGACGATCAAGGGCTGCACGCCGAAGAAGGGCCGCGTGGCGGAGCCGGGCTTCAGCACAGTGGCACCCGGCAGCGGCGTGATCAGGATGCCGCCGGTCTCGGTCTGCCACCAGGTGTCCACGATGGGGCAGCGGCCGTCGCCGACGACGCGGTGGTACCAGAGCCAGGCCTCGGGGTTGATCGGCTCGCCCACCGAGCCCAGCAGCCGCAGCGAGGCGCGCGAGGTTTTTTGGACCGGCCCTTCGCCCTCGCGCATCAGCGCGCGAATCGCGGTCGGCGCGGTGTAGTAGATGTTGACGCCGTGCTTGTCGCAGACCTGCCAGTGGCGCGAAGCGTCCGGATAGTTGGGCACGCCCTCGAACATCAGCGTCGTTGCCCCGTTCGCCAGAGGCCCGTAGAGGATGTAGCTGTGGCCGGTGACCCAGCCGACATCCGCCGTACACCAGTAGATCTCGCCATCGTGGTAGTCGAAGACGTACCGGTGGGTCATGGACGCGTAGACCATGTAGCCGCCGGTGGTGTGCAGCACACCCTTGGGCTTCCCCGTCGAGCCCGAGGTGTAGAGGATGAAGAGCGGGTCCTCCGCCGCCATCTCCGCCGGCGGGCACTCGGCCGAGGCGCCTTCCACGAGGTCGTGGTACCAGACGTCGCGGCCGTCGGCCCAGCCGATCTCGCCGCCGGTGCGCTTCACCACCACGCAATTCCGGATGCTCGGGCAGCTCTCGAGTGCCGCGTCGGTGTTGGCCTTGAGCGGCACCTTGCGCCCGCCCCTCAGGCCCTCGTCGGCGGTGATGATGAGGGAGGAATCGCAGTCCTGAATTCGGCCCGCGAGCGAATCCGGCGAGAAGCCGCCGAACACCACCGAGTGGATCGCACCGATGCGTGCGCAGGCCAGCATGGCGACGGCGGCCTCGGGGATCATCGGCAGGTAGATCGTGATGCGGTCGCCTTTCTTGGCCCCAAGGGAGAGCAGCCCGTTGGCGAAGCGCGAGACCGCCGCGTGCAACTCGCGGTAGGTCAGCGTCGAATCCTCGGCCGGGTCGTCGCCCTCCCAGATGATCGCGACCTGGTCGCCGCGCTCGGCGAGGTGGCGGTCCACGCAGTTGGCGCAGGCGTTGAGCGTGCCGTCCTCGAACCAGCGGATGTGGAGATCGTCGGCCCGGTAGGAGACGTCTTTCACCTTGCTGTAGGGCTCGATCCAGTCGATCCGCTTGCCGTGCTCGGCCCAGAAGCCCTCGGGGTCCAGGATCGAGCGGGCGTACCAGGCGCGGTAGGTTGCGTCGTCGCAGTGGGCCGATCGGTCGAGGCCCTCGGGCACGGGGAACAGCTCAGTCTCCGACATCGTGGCGCAACGCCTCCCTGCTGGATCGGCCGACCGTCTCGGCGCGGCGGGATTATATACGGTTAGAGCGTGACGGCGACCGACTCGCCCTCGACCGAGACCGGGAGCGGGGTCAGGTTCTCGCCGACGCAGGGGCCGGAGAGGCAGTGCCCGTCCTCGATGCGAAACAGCGCGCCGTGGGTGGCGCAGAGGATCATGTCCTTCTCGCGGGTGAGGAACCGGTCCGGCACCCAGTCGAGAGGGCCAAGGGTGTGCGGGCACGAGTTCTCGTAAGCCCGCACCGTGCCGCCCGCGCGCACGACGAAGACCGAGCGCAGGTCGTCGCCCTCGCGAAAGTCGAAGCCCCTGGAGCCAGGATCGGGGATATCGGCCAGGCGGCAGAGGACGCGCTGGCTCATGGCGCAGGGCGGCGCTGCCCGCGTTGCCCTCAGGCGGCCTCGCGCTCGACCGTGCGCAGGCTCGCAAGTACCGCGTCGGCCAGGTGGTCGATCTCCGCCTCTTCCATTGGGGTCGAGAGACACGCCATGCCCGACGTCGAGGTCACGACGCCGCGGTTGAGCAGTGCGCGAAACAGCCCGTCCAGCTTGCGTGCCCGCCCGTCGGTGCCTGCGCGGTAGACCGCGCGGTAATCGGTGAGCGGCTCGTCGCTCATGTGGAAGAGGATGAGCGAGCCCTCGCCCGTGACCTGCCCCTCTGCGCCTGCGATGCGGAAGGCCTCGCGCAGCATGGCGCGGGCGCTCTCGCCGAGCGCGTTCAGCCGCTCGACGCTCTCGCGCGTGAACATGCGCATCGCCGCCACCCCTGCGGCCATGGACAGAGGATTGGCCGTGAACGTGCCGGATTGCGGGCAGGCGGCCTTACCGGTGCTACTGTCGTAGACCGCCATCGCCTCCGCCGTGCCCGCCACCGCACCGATGGGAAGGCCGCCGCCGATTACTTTGCCGAGGGTGATGAGGTCGGGCTCGAGCCCGTAGAGCGTCTGGGCACCGCGCTCGTGCAGGCGGAAGGTGATCACCTCGTCGTCGATGATGAGCGCGCCGGACTCGCGGCGGAAGTCATGCAGCATGTCGATGTACGCCGGGCTCATCGGCGCGCCGCCGCAGCGGGCCGGCGCGAGGTCGATCAGCACGGCGGCAAGCTCGTCGGCATGGCGCTCCAGGATCGCGCGGGTCCGCGCCACGTCGTTGAAGGGGATGATCACCGCATCCTGCAGCAGCCCCTGCGGTGTGCCCTTTGCGTAGCCCACCGGGCGCGGCCGGTCGGTGCCCCAGCTTTGCGGGTCCGGGTCCAGGCTCGCCTCGGCATAGTCGTAGGCGCCGTGGTAGACGCCCTCGCACTTGGCGATCTTGGGCCGCCCGGTGAAGGCGCGGGCGCCCTTGATGGCGTGCATCACCGCCTCGGTGCCGGTGTTGGTGAAGCGGATGCGCTGGAGCGACGGCGCGAGGCCGCAGATCGGCTCGGCCAGCTCGATCTCGCTCTCGGTCGCGAGCGTGAGCGACATGAAGCGCTCGGCTTGCTTCACCACCGCCTCGACGATGGCCGGGTGCGAATGGCCGAAAAGCTGGACCGTGTAGTTGTTGATGAAGTCGATCCGCTCCACACCGTCCACGTCGATGACCCGGCAACCGTGGGCCTCGCGCGCGTAGATCGGATAGGGCGAAAGCTGCGTGAGGCCGCGCGTGCCGCCGCCGGGGAACACCGCGCGTGCCCTCGCGCCGAGCGCGGCGGAGCGCGAATGCGGATCGGGATACGCCATAACCGAACTCCTGTTGGGGAAGCGCTCGCGCCTCAGGGCCTGTCACACTGTTGCTTCGCGCGCCCGCTGCGAGCCGGCGCCAGAATGCGCCCTTCCCGTGCCGCGGGCAAGCGCAGGTGGGCGCCGCGGAACAGCATCGCGGCGCGCGCTTACGCCTCCCTGTCAGGAAACAGGCCCGGCAGCCAGCGCGAAGCGAGCCTCGCGGGAAAGGCGAGGTGGAGCGGTGCGCGAGAGCTGTCGGAAGCCAGAATGTGTCGCTCGATGAGTGCCGAAGTGATGCGCCGCGCCTGACGCTCACCCGTGCCGAGTAACGGCGCCACTTCGCCTCGGGGAAGGTCGCCCCGATACAGGATCGCCTGGAGGACGGCGCCGGACTTGGGCGGCAAGGCGCCGGCCCTTGTCTCCTCCTCAGCCCAGATCAGGATGCGGTTACGTAAACGATCCGGCTGCACGAGCCCTTCCATGAAGTCGACTTGATCGATGCACGTCGCAAGGAAGAAATGGATGAACGCGGCCAACGCCTCTTCGCTCAGGTTGCCTCTTCCATCGAGGTCGTTGCGCCGCGTGGCGTCGCAAGCCATAAGGCCGCCCTTGTAGCTTGTTTCGTCGCGGGCGAGACCACGGGCAATTGACCACACGCCGCCAGTATCGAGGCTCTCCAGCAACATCGCGTGGGACATCAGCCGAGCAACGCGACCGTTGCCGTCCAGGAATGGGTGAATCCAGAGAATGCGATGGTGGGCCGCGGCCGCGGCCAGAATGCTGTCCGTCTTGCCCAGCGTGTCATAGGCCGCCTCGAAGCGCTCCAGGAAGCGCGGCAGCGCGCCCGGACTGACCGGCACGTGATGACCCACCTTGACGTCGCGCGCACCGAGCGCGCCGGGGATAACGCCCATGGTCTCGCCGGTTATAGGATCCTCGGTCCGGAGCAGGTCTTCGGGAACCATCTCGCAGAAGCGTTGATGGATTTCGACCAGGCCGTCGCGGGTCGCGGCGCGGCCCGCCAGACCGCCTCGGTCGATCCACGCCTGAACGGCAACGTGCGCCCTGGCTTCAAGCTGGAGATTGCGCTTGCCGGCATCGGCGCTGTAATCGTCCCGCAGCGCACGCTCAATATCGACGGGGTACGTATCGTGGCCCTCGATCAGGTTGCTGTAGTAGCAGTTCATGGCCCGCACGAGATCGGACAGCGCGGCGAGCACACTCTTCGGCAGGCTGCGGCGGAAGCCGGCTGCCTTGCCGGCCAGTTCGACCGCGAGGTCGGTCAACCCGGTGCGATGTCGCGAGCCTTCGCCCACGACCAGCGGCTCCATCAAGGCCACCGGTTCGCCGCGATCGGACGCTCCAATGTCCGCTTTAGTGTCCGGCGACTTTCTATGCATAAAACACTATATAGTAATATATAATAATAAGTACAAGCTTAGTGACGACCTCGAATATGTCCGCTTTGTAGGCCGCTTCGATTCGAGGCGTGAGGTAGCGCGATTCCTCCGTGACACGGTGTGGGCGCTGCGGTGGTAAACTCGCTGTTTGTCTGTTACATGCCGCTGCCGATGCCATCGGTGGCGGCAAAGCGTGTGAGCCCTGTGGAATGAGCGACGAGATTCTGGAGGTCGGCAAGCTGCCGGCGGCATTGCTGGCCGAGGTGCTGGTGACGGGGCGGCCCGTGCCGCCCGAGCTGCTTCTGCCCCCCAGAGTTGGCGAGGACGCGGGCGTCGTCGCCGTGCAGAGTGGTGCGCTGATTGCGGCCAGCGACCCGGTGACACTGACCGGCCAGGATGTCGGCGCCCACGCGGTGCTGGTGAACGCGAACGATATTGCCGTCATGGGCGCCAAGCCCCGCTGGTTCACCGCGACGGTCCTGCTGCCCCCGGGGATCACGGCCGATGAGGTGCGCGCCCTCTACCGGCGGATGCACGAGGCGTTGGCCGCGCTCGACGCCGTGCTGGTGGGCGGCCACGTCGAGATCACCGACGCGGTCCGCCGCACCGTGGTCGCGGGCCACATGATGGGGCTCCGGCAAGACGGCAATTTCGCCAGCACCGCCGATCTGGAGCCGGGGCACGTGGTGGTGCAGATCGGTCCCGCGCCGGTAGAAGGCGCGGCCGTGCTTGCGGCCGAGGCACGCGCGCAGCTGGAAGGCAAGGTCGCCGCCGCCACGCTGGAAGAGGCCGCAGGCGCGATGACCGACCCCGGTATCTCGGTGGTGGACGCCGCACTCCGCGCCACGACGCTCGGGGCGACTGCCATGCACGACCCGACCGAGGGCGGGCTTTCCGCCGGGCTCTACGAGATGGCGGAGACAGCGGGAGTCCGGCTCTCGGTCTCGGCCGACGCCGTGCTCTGGTACGAGCCGGGCCGCACAATAGCGGAGGCGCTCGGCATCGACCCTTGGGGGCTCCTCGCTTCCGGCGCCCTGCTCGCGGCCTTCCCCGCCGACACCGCCGAAGACGCGTTGGCAACGCTCGGGGCCGAAGGCTTCACCTGCGCGCCCATCGCCCGCGCCGAAGAGGGGAGCGGCGTCGGCTTCGAGGGAGGCGGGGCGGTACCGCGCTTCAGCCGCGACGAGATGATCCGCGCGTTTAGCGCCGGGGGATAAGGCGCGCGCCGCTCAAGCGGCGCAGTGGTCGGCTTCGGCACCCGCGTGGACCGAGAGGTCGGCGATGCTGGGCTGCTCGCCGCATAGCGCGCAGGCCGGGTCGGGCTTCACCTTGATCTTGCGGAAGACCGCGGCAAGCCCGTCGTAAACGATCAGGCTGCCGGACAGGCTCTCGCCGATCCCGAGCAGCTCCTTCAGCACCTCGGTCGCCTGCAGCGAGCCCATGGAGCCCGCGACCGCGCCCAGGATGCCGCCCTCGGCGCAGGACGGGATCAGACCCGGCGGCGGCGCTTCGGGAAAGATGCAACGGTAGCAGGGATTGTCGCCCCCAAGATGGGCCTTGAAGGTCGCGAGCTGGCCGTCGAAGCGCAGGATCGAGGCCGAGACCAGGGTCGTCTGCGACAGGTAGCAGGCATCGTTGATGAGAAAGCGCGTCGCGAAGTTGTCGCTGCCGTCGGCAACCAGGTCGTAGCGCCCGATCAGGTCCATGGCGTTGTCCGGATCGAGGCGCACCGGGTGGCAATCGACCCTCACCTCCGGATTGATTCGCGCCACCGTCTCGGCCGCGCTCTCGGTCTTGGGATGGCCGATCCGGGCCTCGGTGTGGGCGATCTGCCGCTGCAGGTTGGAGAGCGCCACCGCATCGTCGTCGACCACGCCGATGGTGCCGACCCCGGCCGCCGCGAGGTAGAGCATGAGCGGCGAGCCGAGCCCGCCGGCGCCCACCACCAGCACCTTCGAGTCGAGCAGCTTCTGCTGGCCGGGGCCGCCCACCTCCTGCAGCAGGATATGGCGTGCGTAGCGCTCGAGCTGGCGTTCGTTGAACATGGCGGCGTCCTACAGACCCGCGAAGAGGTCGGTGGAAAGGTAGCGCTCGGCGAATGAAGGCACGATGACGAGGATGCGCTTGCCCGCCATCTCGTCGCGGGCACCGACCTGGAGAGCGGCGGCGATGGCGGCACCGGAAGAGATGCCCACCGGGATGCCCTCCAGCCGCGCCACCCGCCGCGCAGTCTCGAAGGCGGTCTCGTCGCTGATCTGGATCAGCTCGTCGATCACCGAGCGGTCGAGCACGCCCGGCACGAAGCCCGCGCCGATGCCCTGGATCTTGTGCGGGCCTGCCGGCGCGCCGGAAAGTACGGCACTCGCCGCGGGCTCGACTCCGATCAGCTTGAGCGCGGGCAGGCGCGGCCTCAGCACCTGACCGATGCCGGTCACCGTGCCACCCGTGCCGACCCCGCAGACGATGGCGTCCAGCACGCCGCCGGTATCGCGCCAGATCTCCTCGGCGGTCGTCACACGGTGGATCGCTGGGTTCGCCGGATTCTCGAACTGCTGAAGCATCACCGCGTCGTCGATCTCCTCCACCAGCTCTTCAGCGCGCGCCAAGGCGCCGGGGATGCCCTTGGCCGCCGGGGTGAGCTCCAGCTCGGCACCGAGCAGCAGGAGGATGCGCCTGCGCTCGATGGACATGCTTTCCGGCATGGTGAGGATCAGCCGATAGCCCTTGGCCGCCGCCACGAAGGCCAAAGCGATGCCGGTGTTGCCCGAAGTGGGCTCGACCAGCACCGAGCGGCCGGGCTCGATGCTGCCGTCGGCCTCCGCCGCCTCGATCATGGAGACGCCGATGCGGTCCTTGACCGAGGCAAGGGGGTTGAAGAACTCGAGCTTGCCGACAATCTCGGCGACGCAGCCGGCCTCGGCCGGCAGGCGGTTGAAGCGCACCAGCGGCGTCGAGCCGATGGTCTCGGCGATGCTGTCGTAGATGCGCCCGCGCACCGCCGGCGGCGGTGCCGTGACGGCGGGGGCGTCAGCCCCGTCCGGATGGTCTCGTGCCATGGTCCGCTCGGATCGCTCGCTCATGCAAACTTGGGTTCGTCTCGCCAACGCTTCGGCTGGCGAGGGAAGCCGAGCGGACGCGCGAATGCGGTCGGCCGCAGCCAACCGCCCTGCGCCTTACTTGGCGGCCCTTGCGCAGCTGCTCTTCTTGACCTTCGGCGTCCCGGGTTCTTCGAGAACCGTGGACGCGACGTGCGTGGCGCCCGACTGATCGAGGCACGACCCGTCGGCGGCGACGGTGCCGGCGCACGACTGAGTCTTGCCGTCTCCCGCCTCGACCGACACCAGCTCAAGCTGATGGTCGTCCGCCTGCGCCTCGCCGGCGGAATGGCCCATGAACGCCGCTACTGCCAAGCCCGCGACGAACATCATGGGCATCACGGCCCCGACACCAAACCGACCTCTGCGACTCAACCTCATGCCTGACCCCCTTCGTGACCTGCGCGGCATTGTGCAATGCGGGCCGACAG
>JAPPKP010000373.1 GCA_028819955.1 Rhodospirillaceae bacterium
GACCCGACGCGATCAGCTCCTCCAGGCCCGAGGCGTCCGAGACCGACTTGATCTCCACCTTCGCAACGTCGATGGCCATGTCTTTCTCCCCCTGGCGGGCAGCCCAAGCCGCCGTCTTCAGGACCAGGCCGTGTGCCGCTGGGTCACGGTCTCGGCGACTACGCGGCCGCGCTTGATCACATGGATGCGATCCGCCCGCCTGGTCAGCGCCTCCAGCGGATCGGCCGCGTCGATGATCGCCAGATCGGCGACGCAGCCGGGCTCCGCGCCGTAGTCGTCGAGCCCCATGGTGCGGGCCGCGGCACCGGTCTGCATGTCGAAGACCGTCTCGATCTCGTGCGGCCGGCTCATGTGCGCCGCGTGGCTCGCGAGGAACATCACCTCCAGCGGGTCCCCCCGCCCGTATGGGTAGAAGGTATCGCGGATGCAGTCCTGCCCGCAGGAGACGTTGACGCCGGCCTCCAGCAGCTCCTTCACGCGGGTGATACCGCGCCGCTTGGGCTGCGCATCGCCCCGCCCCTGGAGCATCAGATTGGTCGCGGGGTTCACGATCATGTGGATGCCCGCGTCCCTCACCAGCCCGATCACCCGGTTGGCGTAGTCCTCCTCGTAGCCCGCAAGCGCGCAGGTGTGGCCGGCGGTGACGCGCCCTTGCCAGCCGTTCTCCATGGTCCGCTCGGCCAGCACTTCCAGCGTCCTGGCGTCGGGATCGTCGGTCTCGTCCACGTGCATGTCGATGTCGGCGTCGTGGTGCGCCGCGATCTCGAAGGCCAAAGCGATATGGCGGGCGCTGTCCTCCGGCGTCGCCTCGTTGAAGGGCATTCCGCCCACCAGATCGGCGCCCGCCTCCATCGCCTGCCACATCAGGTCGTCCGTGCCCGTGTCCTTGAAGATTCCCTCCTGCGGGAAGGCCACGATCTGCACATCGGCGATGTCGCGGGTGCGCTCGCGCGCTTCGACCACGCCTTCCAGCGGGCGGAGGCCGCCGATGCCGTCCACGTCGACGTGGCTGCGGAAGCGCGTGACTCCGTGGGCGACGGCCGTGCGGATGGTCCGCACCGCGCGCGCCGCGATCTCCTCCACGGTGTAGCCGCGCTTGCGCGCCCAGATGATCTCGATGGCTTCGTCGAGAGTGCCGGATCGGTTCGGCCTGACATCGTCGTTGATCTGCGCCTTGTCGAGGTGGATGTGGGGTTCGAGAAAGCCTGCCACGCAGAGGCGGCCTGCGGCATCGATGGTGCGCTCCGCTGTGGCCGCGCCGCCGGCGGGCGGGGAGACGAAGCGCCCGTCGCGCACGAAGAGATCGCGCGGCGCGTCTTCCCGCCAGAGATGCGCGCCCGTGATCGCGAGATCGACCCGGTCACCCGTCATCGTTCGCTCCTCGGTTAGCCCTAGTTCTCCACATACGTCCAAGCTTCCGCTTCCATCCCCAACTCGATGCTGGGCGCGACATCGGTGAGGCGGGTCAGCGTCACTTCCGAACCGAGCGCGGCCATGACGGCGAAGATGCCGGGAGACGCGTGCGAGCCCGTCAAGGCCGCACGCAACGGCTGGGCGATCTTCCCCAGCCCGACCCCCTCGCCCTCGGCGAAGGAGCGGACGAAGCGTTCGAGCTCGGCTTGATCCCACTCGGCCAGCATAGTCAGCTCATCGCGCAGTCTCCCAAGGCGGACCCGTGCTTCGTCATCGAGCAGTCCCGCCGCCTTGTTTGACATGTTGAGCTGCGGATCGCGAAACAGGAACGCCAGATTGTCGGCAAGCTCGACCAGGGTCTTCGCGCGCGCCTTGGCCTCGGGCAGCAGGGCGGAGATGCGCCGGCGCCCCTCGTCCGTGGCGGCCAGCGGGTACGTCGCTGCGAGCCTCTGTTCGACGTCGGCCAGCAATTCCGCATCTGCGCTTTCGCGGATGTAGTGGCCGTTGAGGCTCTGAAGCTTCTCCATGTCGAAGCGGGCGGCGCCGCGGTTCACCGCACCCAAGTCGAACCAGGCGATGGCCTGGTCGGTGTCGATGATCTCGTCGTCGCCGTGGCTCCAGCCGAGCCGCAGCAGCGCGTTGCGCATGGCGGCGGGCAGGATACCGAGCTCGGCATAGGCGCCAACGGCGACCGCACCGTGCCGCTTGGAGAGCTTTGCGCCGTCGGGGCCGTGGATCAGCGGGATATGAGCGTACGCCGGCGGCTCCCATCCAAGAGCGCGGAAAAGCTGAGTCTGGCGAAAGGCGTTGGTGAGGTGGTCGTCGCCCCGGATCGCATGGGTGATCCCCATGTCGTGGTCGTCCACCACCACCGAGAGCATGTAGGTCGGCGTGCCGTCGGCACGCAGCAGTACCATGTCGTCGAGCGCTGTGTTATCTATCTGGACATCGTGTTGTACCAAATCTGATATGGTTGTTTCCCCTTCCTGCGGTGCCCGAAAGCGGATCACGGGATCGACGGCGGGCGGTGCCTCCGCCGGGTCGCGGTCCCGCCAGCGCCCGTCGTAGAGAGCCGCGCGACCGGCGGCACGGGCCTCGGCCCGCATGGTCTCCAGCTCCTCCGGCGTACAGTAGCAGCGGTAGGCGCCGCCGGCCGCGAGCAATTCGTGCGCGACGTCGACGTGGCGCTGCCGGCGCCCGGACTGACGCACGATCTCGCCGTCCCAATCGAGGCCGAGCCAGGTGAGCCCGTCGACGATCGCGGCGATCGCCTCGGGGGTCGAGCGCTTGCTGTCGGTGTCCTCCAGCCGCAGTCGGAAGCTGCCGCCGTGATGGCGCGCGTAAAGCCAATTGAAGAGGGCGGTGCGCGCGCCGCCCAGGTGCAGCATGCCGGTCGGCGACGGTGCGAAGCGCGTGACGATGCTCATGTGCGATCTCACCCCCGGCAGACGACCCGGCCGTTGGCCACGGCCCGGAACGGCCGAGCGTTTAGCATATCGCCCGGCGACAGGCGAACGGTCGGCCACCGACCGCATGATCGCGGAGTGCCGCGCAAGTGCTGAGGCGCTCGGCGGGCCTGCGCATCCATCTCGACGCGGCATGGGCCGCCGAGCGTCGCCGCGTTTTCCTCTGGGTGCCGGTTCTCTTCGGTGCAGGCAGCGGCCTTTACCTCACGCTGCCCGTGGAGCCCATCGGTTGGATCGCACCGGTGGCGGCCGGGCTTTTCGCCGCCGCCGCGTTGCTCATGCGCCGGCACACTGCGCCCGCCATCGGGCTTGCGGCGTTGGCGCTGCTCGCCGCGGGTGTCGCCGCCGCCGACTGGCGCTCGGAGCGGGTCAGCGCTCCTGTGCTCGCCGACCCCACCGGCCCGGTGGACGTCTCCGGGCGCGTCGTCTGGGTCGGCGCCGGCGACGGCGCTCAGCGTTATCTCCTCGATCAAGTGAGAATCGAGCGCTTGGCCCCGGCGGAGACGCCCGCGAGAGTGCGCCTCAGCGTGCGGCGTTCGGACGACGACGGTCTGGCCTCGCCGGGGACGTGGTTGAGCGCGCTGGCCTCGCTCAGGCCGCCGCCGGCGCCGGCGGAGCCGGGCGCGTGGGACTTCGCGCGCCAGGCTTGGTTCCAGCAGATCGGCGCAGTTGGCTTCGTCTACGGCGCGCCCAAGCCGATGGCCGTACCCTCGGGGGAAGGCGGCGGCCCACTCTCGTTGCTGTCGCAGGTCCGCCACTGGGTCTCGACCCGAATTCTCGCACACACGTCGCCCTCGGCGGGGCCGTTCGCGACGGCGCTGCTGACCGGCGACCGCAGCGCCATCGAGAAGACCGCGCTCAAGGCGATGCGGGATTCTGGGCTCGCGCACCTGCTGGCGATCTCGGGGCTCCACGTCGGCCTGATCGCCGGATTCATCTTCTTCGCCACGCGCGGCCTGCTGGCGCTGATCGAGCCGCTCGCCCTCAGAGCGCCGATCAAGAAATGGGCGGCGGCATGCGCGCTGCTGGGTGCCGCGGCGTACCTGCTGCTCTCCGGCATGAGCGTGCCGACCCAGCGGGCGTTCGTCATGGTGGGCGTCGTGCTGGTCGCAATCATGCTGGATCGGGCGAGCCTCTCCATGCGGCTGATCGCCTGGGCCGCGCTTCTGGTGCTCGCAATCGCGCCCGAGAGCATGCTCGGGCCGAGCTTCCAGATGTCCTTCGCCGCTGCGACCGCACTGATCGCGACCTACGAAGCGGCGCGGGGCCTCTTCGCCCGCATGGCGGCACGCAGCGGCCTCGCGCTCCGCCCCCTGGTCTACGCAGCGGGCGTCGCGCTCACGTCGCTCGTCGCCGGCATCGCCACCGGACCCTTCGCGGTCTACCACTTCAACCGCATTGCGGATTACGGGCTGCTCGCCAATCTCGGCGCCGTGCCGATCACCGGCTTCTGGATCATGCCCTGGGGGCTGGTTGCGCTCATCCTGATGCCGTTCGGGCTGGAAGGCATCGCCCTCGCTCCGATGGGCTGGGGCATCGACGCGGTGGTCTGGATCGCGCGCCAGGTTGCTGCGCAGCCGGGGGCGGTCACCCTCGTCCCGGCGATGCCGGCAGCGGCTTTGCTCGCGATCTCGGTCGGCGGATTGTGGCTCTGCCTCTGGCGCAGCCGCTGGCGCTTTCTCGGGATTCTGGTGATTGGCAGCGGGATTGTACTCGCCGGCCTGGAGCGAAGACCGGACATCCTGGTGGACGGCGACGCCAAGGTGATGGCTGCGCGCGGCGAGGACGGGCGACTCTGGATTTCAACCCGCCAGCGCGGGCGCTTCGTGAGCGACATCTGGCTCAGGCGGGACGGGCAAGCGGAGACGCCGACCTGGCCGCGAGACGGTAAAAGTGCGCCGGCCGCAGGGATTCGCTGCGATACGCTCGGCTGCATTCAGCGGCGCGGCGATCGAACGATCGCGTTCGTGCGCGACCCGCGCGCGTTCGAAGAAGACTGTCGCCGCGCCGAACTGGTGGTCAGCGCCGTCCCGTCCTGGGACCTGTGCGAAGGCCCTGAGACGGTGGTGGACAGGTTCGACCTCTGGCGCGGCGGCGGCCACGCCATATGGCTCGATGAGGACGGTGCCCGTGTCGAAAGCGTGGCGCGCGCGCGCGGCGAGCGGCCCTGGGTCGCCCGACGCCCGCCGGCCCGATAACGGCTCAGTAGCTGCGTAGAATACCCTTGAGCTGCCCCTGCACCTTGACCCGGCCGGGGCCGAAGATGCGCGTCTCGTAGCGCGTGTTTGCGGGCTCCAGCGCGATGGATTCGCCCTTGCGCCGCAAACGCTTGAGCGTCACCTCGCTATCGTCAACCAGGGCCACGACGATGGCGCCGTTCTCGGCGGTATCGCAGCGCTCGATCACGGCGGTATCGCCCTCGAGAATTCCGGCTTCGATCATCGAATCGCCGTCGACTTCGAGCGCGTAATGCTCGCCCGCACCCAACATCGCGCCGGGGACGTCGATTTGGTTGGTCTCGTCGCGCAAGGCCTCGATCGGCGTGCCGGCGGCGATGCGGCCGTAGAGCGGCAGCGCCACGCTGGCCCGGTCGTCCGACGGGCGCTCGGTCCCGCGCCCGGAGCGGAAATCGGCCTTGATCACGCTCGGCCGGAAGCGACGGTTCGGCTGCCGCTCCGGTACATCGGCGACCCGGGAGGGCGGAGGCCTCAGCACTTCCAGCGCGCGTGCCCGATGGGGCAATCGCCGCAGGAAGCCGCGCTCCTCAAGCGCTTTGACGAGCCGGTGAATGCCGGATTTTGACTTGAGATTGACCGCCTCCTTCATCTCCTCGAACGAGGGGGCGATACCGCGACTTTCGAGATAGGAATCGATGAAAAGCAACAGTTCCTTCTGCTTCCTGGTCAGCATCGGCGAGCCTCATCAATCGAACAAAGAGGAAACCTCCTTCCTTTGTTCTAGTTTGGTTCGCCACCAATGTCAAGGGGTGACGTATGTGGGGCGAGGTGCGCGGATATGCATCGGGCAGAGAAGGCGTATCCCCTTGTGGTTGGCCAACAGTTCCAATCGGGAATGCTCCGTTGCCGCGGTGCGAAGAGGACCGCTAGAGGGAGTCCAGCGCCGTTTGGACCGCTCCGTGCTCGTCCGTGCCCGGCGCGAGCAGGGCGAGGAGGCGCTCCCAATGCGTGCGCGCAGTGGCACTGTCGCCCCGCTCCGCCGCGGCGAGCCCGACGAACCAGAGCGCCGGTCCATCGTCCGGGTCGAGCGCCAGGACTCGCTCGTAGACCGACACAGCCTCCTCCGGCGGCGGTTCCGCTCCGACCTCGCCACTAAGCGCGCGGGCATAGGCGTGAAGCGTCGCGAGGTCGTCAGGCACCAGCGCTACGGCCCGGCGCAGCGTCTCCGTCGCCCTCTCCGTCTCTCCCAACACGGCGTAGGAGCGGGCGAGGCGGCGCCAACCCTCGGGATCGTCGGGGTTTTCTTCAAGCCGCGCTGCCAGGCTCTCCACCATGCCGCGGATCATGTCCATGCGCTCTTCGGGCGACATGTCGGCCGCCGCGGCGACATCGTCCTCGGTTGGGCCGGCGGGCGCCTCGGCAACGACCGGCCCGCGCGGAATGACCCCCGGCTCGACACCGAGAACCTCCGCCGCCTGGCCGATCAATTGCTCCAGGTCCCCGCGCCAGGGCGCGTCCGCCGGCGTGTCGTCAGCGAGTGCAAGCCACATGTCGTAGGCCTCTCGCACCTCGCCGGCCTGGGCGTGGGCGAGCGCCAGGTGGAAGCGCGCTGCCGGGTCCTCCGGCCTCGCGTCGAGGACTTGGCGAAAGATGCCGGCAGCCTCGGGCACCACCACGCCGTCGTTGGCCCAGACGATCGCCTCTCCCAGCATCCCAAGCACGTCCGCATCGCTGCCCGACAGCGCGGCCGCCCGCCGCAGCGCGTCGGCCGCCTCAGGGTAGCGCTGCAACACCACGTAGGAGCGCCCGAGCAAGAGCCAGCCTTCGAGATCGTCCGGGTTCGACGTGAGCCGCGCCTTGAGCCGCTCAACCGGCTCGTTGAAGGCCGGGGCCGCCGCCGGTGGTTCGACCTGCCGCTCAACCTCCGCGAACGGGCGGCCGGGCAAGCCTGGGGTGCCGAGGCTCGCGTAGACGCCGGCCGCGAGCACCGGAACGCAGAGCCCGAGCACGACAGCCGCCGCTCGCCGCCGCTGGATAGTGTGGGACCCGGCTGTGGACCCAAATGCCGGCTCGGCTTCCGCTGCCCGCGCCGCCTCCCGTGCCCGCGCCGCGCGCAGCATGCGCCGCTCGATCTCGGTGCGGGCTGCCTCCTCCTGCTCCTCGCTGACCAGGCCGCGGGCACGGTCGCTCTCCAGCTCACGGAGCTGATCGCGATAGACGGTGAGATCGAAGTCCGCCCGCGACGGAGGCCGGCGGTGCCGGCGCAGCACCGGGATCAGCACCGCCGCGACGGCAAGCGCCGTCAGCAATGCGGCGACAAGCGCGAAGATCATCGGCCGTTGTGCTAGGCGTCGTCGTCGAGCAGCGCGTCCAGCCGCCGCCGCTCCTCGGCGGAAAGGGGCGCCGCCCCCGCTTCGCGCGCGCGGGCCCTCGCACGCCGCAACAGGGCGAAGGCGATGGCGGCACCGGCGACGAAGACGGCGGCCGGCCCGAACCAGAGTGCGTAGGTCTCGGGCTTCACCGGCGGGTCCAGCAGCACGAAATCGCCGTAGCGGTCGGTCAGGAACCCCCTTACCGCGTCATCGCTCGCGCCGGCGGCGATTCGCTCGCGGACGATGGCGCGCATGTCCTGGGCCAGCGGCGCGTTGGAATCGGCGATCGACTGACCCTGGCACACCAGGCAGCGAAGCTCCGCATGAAGTGCGCGGGCGCGCGCTTCGAGCGCGGAGTCGGCGAGCGGTTCGTCCGGTGTGAAGGCCAGGCCGGGGCCCGCCGCGAGACCGAGCCAGAGCGCGCACATTGCCCCCAGCAGCGCCTGCCGCGCGACCCGCATCGCCGCTCTCATCCGCGCAGGTCCTCGATCAGCGGCAGGATGGTCTCGTCGAGGTCGTGCCGCGAGAGCACGCCCACGTGGCGATGGCGGATTCGGCCTGAGCCGTCCACCACGAAGGTTTCGGGCACACCGTAGACGCCCCACTCGATCCCGGTGCGGCCGTCGAGGTCGGCCCCCATCAGCGTGTAGGGATTGCCGAGGCGGCCCAGCCAGCGCTCGGCGTCGTCCGGCGTGTCCTTGTAGTTAATGCCGTAGAGCGGGACCGTGCCGGCCTCAGCGAGCGCCATGAGCAGGGGATGCTCGACCCGGCAGGGGCCGCACCAGGAGGCGAAGATGTTGACGAGCGAAATCTCCCCCTGCCCGAGATCGGCGGTGGCGAACCCGCCCACCTCCTCGAAACCCTGGACCGGCGGAAGCGAGAAATCCGGCACCGGCTTGTCGATCAGCGCCGACGGCACCTTGCTGGGCTCACCAGTCAGCAGCTGAACGCCGAGCGCGGCAGCCAGGGCGACGAAGAGAAACACCGGCGCGAGGTAGCGCAGCCGGCGGAAGGCCGAGACCGGCTTCTCTGCCGCCTGCTCCTCCAGCGGTGCCTGGGTGCTCTCGTCCGTCATTCCCGATTTGTCTCTCACTCGCCTGCGCCGGCAGTGACTGCCGCAGTCTGCGCCGACCGGCGGCGGGCGGGCGCGCCCACGCGGTGGCGGCGGTCGGTCAGCGAGACGACACCGCCCGCTACCATGACGAGCGCGCCGATCCAGATCCAGGGCACGAGCGGGTTGTGATGGATGCGGATCGCCGTGCCGCCGCCGGGCGCATCCTCTCCGACCACGACGTAAAGGTCCGAAAGCCAGGTCGTGTGGATCGCCGCCTCCGTGGTCCAGGTGTCCTGCACCGGGTAGTGGCGGCGCTCGGGCAGGAGCAGCGCAACATCCTCGCCGTCCCGCAGAACCCGGACCTCGCCTCGCCGCGCCGTATAGTTGGGGCCAGGCACGTCGCCGATGCTCTGCAGCTCGAAGTCGTAGCCGGCAAGACCGAGCGACTCACCCGGCCGCATCACTTGCTCCCGCTCGGACTGCCAGTTGCCGGCGCCGACCGTGCCCACCACCAGCACCGCGACGCCGAGGTGGGCGAGGTTCATCGCCCAGGCCGCGCGCGGCAGGCCGAGGGCGCGGCGCGCGCTTTCCCCGAGCGGCACGCGGAAGAGCCGCACGCGCTCTGCCAGCTCCGTCAGCACGCCCGCCACCACCCAGCCGGCAAGCGCCATGCCGAGCACCGCGCCCCACGGGCCGCCGCCGCTCGCTCCGACCCCCGCGGCCACAGCGATGGCAGCGATCAGCGAGATCGCGAGGCGCGGCAGCACGGCGCTGGCGCCCGCGCGTTTCCAGGCCATGAGCGGACCCGCCGCCATCATCAGGAGGAGCGGAATCATGAGGGGCACGAAGGTGGATTCGAAGAAGGGCGGGCCGACCGAGACCTTCTGGTCCGCGATCGCGTCGAGAACCAGAGGATAGAGCGTGCCGATGAAGACAGTGGCGCAGCCGACTGCCAGCAGCAGATTGTTGGCGAGCAGCGAGCCTTCGCGCGAAAGCGGGCGGAACGAGCCGCCGGCCCGCATCCCCGGCGCGCGCCATGCGTAGAGCGTGAGCGAGCCGCCGACCACGATCACCAGAAATATCAGGATGTAGACCCCGCGCGCCGGGTCGGAGGCGAAGCTGTGCACCGAAGTGAGCACGCCGGAGCGCACCAGGAAGGTCCCCAAGAGGCTGAGCGAGAAGCCGAGGATCGCCAGCAGCACGGTCCAGCTCTTCAGGCTGTCCCGCTTCTCCGCCACGATCGAGGAATGCAGCAGCGCGGTCGCCATCAGCCAGGGCATGAAGGAGGCGTTCTCCACCGGGTCCCAGAACCAGTACCCGCCCCAGCCGAGCTCGTAATAGGCCCACCAGGAACCCAAGGCGATGCCGGCGGTCAGTGCGCACCAGGAGAGCAGCGTCCACGGCCTGACCCAGCGCGCCCAGGCCGCGTTCACGCGACCCTCGATCAGCGCCGCCACGGCAAAGGAGAAGGCGGTCGAGAGCCCGACGTAGCCGAGGTAGAGCAGCGGCGGGTGGAAGGCGAGGCCTGGGTCCTGCAGCAGCGGGTTGAGGTCGCGCCCGTCGAACGGCGCCGGATCGAGCCTCAGGAACGGGTTGGAGGTGGCGAGCACGAAGACCAGAAAGCCGAGCCCGATCAACGCCTGGACGGCCAGCACCCATGAGCGGAACGCGGGCGGCAGGTTGCGCCCGAAGACCGCCACGGCGGCACCGTAGACCGCGAGAATCCAAATCCAGAGCAGCATCGAGCCTTCGTGATTGCCCCAGGTGCCGGTGAACTTGTAGAGCAGCGGCTTGGCGGAGTGGGAGTTGTCGGCGACCGTCACCACCGAGAAGTCGGAGACGACGAAGGCCTGCATCAGGCAGGCGAGCGCAGCCGAGATGAAGACGAACTGCGCCACCGCCGCCGGCCGCGCCAGCGCCATCAGACCACCGTCGCGGAGGCGTGCGCCGATTGGCGCGGCGGCGGCCTGCACCAGCGCCATCGCCAGCGCGAGGATCAGGGCGTAATGGCCGATCTCGGGGATCATTCGGCGCCCTCGCCCTTCCAGTTGCCGGACTTCTTCAGCGCGTCCGCCACCTCGCGGGGCATGTAGTTCTCGTCGTGCTTGGCGAGCACCTCGTCGGCCTCGAACACGCCGCCCTTCAGATAGCCCTCGGCCACCACCCCCTGCCCTTCGCGGAACAGGTCGGGCAGGATTCCACGATAGGTCACGAGCACGGTGTGGGCGAGGTCGGTGATGGTGAAGCGCACCGTGAGCCCGTCGTCACCCCTCACCACGCTGTCTTCCTCCACCAGGCCGCCCACGCGGAGCCGCTGCTCCGGTGAAAACTCCCGCTCCTTGATCGTGCTCGGGTCATGGAAGAAGACGAGCGTATCGTCGAGTGCGGTGAGCACCAGACCTGCTGCGAGGCCGAGCCCGCCGAGCCCGCCGCCGACAAAGACCAACCGCCAGTGCTTGCGCTTCATGCCGGGGCGTTCTGCTCCCCGTCACTGTCGCCGTCTCCGTCAGCATCTCGCCGTTGGCGGGCCGACGCCTCGAGGGCCCTGAGCGTCGCCTCCCGCGCGCGCATGGTGCGGATGCTCAGCACGAGGAGTGCGACCATGATCGCGGCCGCAGCGCCGAAGGCCGGCCACACATAGGTAGCGTAGCCACCCATTTCGAAGAAAGACATTGCCCCGCGTCCACCCGCTGCCGGCGACACCGCCCAAGGCGCCATCCGACAGTCTCGTTACCTGGCAATTGTCATAGTGTGGGGGCATCGTTCGCCGACATCAAGACGCCGACCTGCTGCCCGAAGGTGCTATGGCTGACGGCCGGGCGGCGGTTGGTTACACTCGACGAGCGGCGAAGCCGTCATTTGGAGGAGCGTAGAATGGCCTATTGGCTCTTGAAGTCGGAACCCGGATCCTGGTCGTGGGACGACCAGGTGCGCGATGGCGTCACCGAATGGGACGGCGTGCGCAACCATCAGGCGAACAACAACATGAAGGCCATGAAGCGGGGCGACCGCTGCTTCTTCTACCACTCGGTCAACGCGAAGGAGATCGTCGGCGTCGTCGAGGTCGTGAAGGAGCACTACCCCGACCCGACCGACTCCTCCGGGCGCTTCGGCATGGTCGACGTCAAGGCCGTGGTCCCGGTGGGCCAGCCGGTCTCGCTGAAGCAGATCAAGGAAGACCCGGCGCTGCAGGACATGCAGCTCGTCCGCCAGTCGCGGCTTTCGGTGAGCCCCGTGACCGAGGCCGAGTGGCGGCGCATCTGCACGCTCGCCGGCATCGCTGCGTAGCCGGCACGCCTCGCCACGGTCGCGGCCTGTGTCGCGCCCGAGCATCGCCATGAGCCCGAACAATCGTGCGGGATTCGCCGGGATAGGTGGGATTCGCTGGGATAAGTGGGATTCGCCGGGATAGGTGGGATTCGCTGGGATAAGTGGGATTCGCTGGGACAGGTGGGATTCGCCGGGACTAAGTGGGATTAACTGGGACAAGTGGGATGCAGCGCGCGCCCGCTGGTCAAGCCTCTGCTCGTCCGCAAGGACTGCGCGCGGACGCAAGAGACCCGTATGCCCGCGCGGGCAGTCAGCGGCGACCGGTAGGCTCTCGCTCCGCATGTCGGGAGCTTGACGCAGCTTTCGCGCGCCGGGCACCGCACCATGGTCCGGGGTCGCTCGCGCCCGAAGAGTCCAGAGCGTCAGTGCACGGAGGTTTGCGCGAGGCGGGAGAGCTTGCGGGTCTCGGCGGTGATGACGTCCACCACAGCCGGCTGGCCCTCGTTCGTGGCGCGGATCGCGCGCTCAAGCGCGGGCCTGAGTGCCGCCGGCTCGGTCACCTTCTCGGCATGGCAGCCGAGGCTCGCCGCGATGGTCGCGTAGTCGCCCTGCTGCCGGTTCGCCTCGAAGCGCGCCGAGGCCTCGGGGATGTTGCGGTCGTAGCCCGAGAAGATCGAATCGTGCTTGATCACGGTCAGGATCGGGATGTCGTTGCGCGACGCGGTCTCCCAGTCCATGCCGGTCATGCCCACCGAGGCGTCGCCCATGACGTTGACCACCAGCTTGTCGGGGTTCGCGAGCTTGGCACCCATGGCGAGGCCGAGGGAGAAGCCGAGCTGCGAGGACTGCCCCCAGCCGAGGTAGCTACGCGGCGGACCCGACTCGTAGAAGACGCTCTGGATATCCCGCGAGGCGCCGGACTCGTGGGTGAGCATCGACGTCTCCGGGTCGAGCACGGACCAGAGCTCGCGCATCATGCGGTAGCCGTTGATGGGCGCGGAATTGTCGGCGAAGAGCGGCTCGTACTCGGCGCGCCACTCGCCCTTGATGCGCGCGATGGTTTCCGCGGTCTCGGCACGCTGCTCCGCGCGGCCCTCCCCCACATGGCGCCTGAGCTCGGCGGCAAGCTGGCCCAGGAACAGCTTGGCGTCGGCCACGATACCGACGGCCGCGGCGTACTCCTTGTTGATGTCGATGGGGTCGTTGGTCGCGTGGATAATGCTCTTGCCGTCCGGGATCTTCGGCGTGAACGGGGCGCGGGTCAGGCTGGAGCCCACGGCGAGAACGCAGTCGCTCGCCTGCAGGTAGTGCGCAGCCATGGCGGTGGTGGAGAGCGCGCCCACGCCCGCCGCCAGCGGGTGCGCCTCGGGGATCGCGCTCTTGCCCTGCAGCGTGGTCATCGCGGGTGCGCCGAGCAGCTCCGCCACTTCGCGCAGCTCGTCGCTCGCTTCGGCCCAGAGCACGCCCTGGCCGGCCCAGATCAGCGGCGTCTCGGCCGCGAGTAGGCGCTCGGCCGTCTCCCGCACCGCGCCCTCGTCGGCGGCGGAGCGCATGCGCCGCACGGGCGTGTACTCGGGCGCCCCGTTCACCTCGCCCGCGCACGCATCGCCCAACAGCTCCAGCATCACCGGCTGCGGCCGACCTGAGCGGAGCGCCGTGAAGGCCTGGCGCAGCTTGATCGGCATGTGGTCGGCGGCCAACACCTTCTGCGCCATCTTCGT
>JAPPKP010000128.1 GCA_028819955.1 Rhodospirillaceae bacterium
CCCTGCCGATCTTCCGCTTCATTTCGCGTATCCCGGCCGGATCTGCACGAAGCGGAGCAGGACGATCGTGCCCACCGCGAGAATAAGCAGCATCATGTACGAGACCGCGGCGGCGTAGCCGTAGTTCTGCCACTGGAAGCCGTTCTGAAACGAGAAGAAGCTCAGCGTCGTCGTGCTGCGAGCCGGCCCGCCGTAGCTCAGGCCGAAGATGAGATCGAAGGAGCGGAAGGAATCAACCGCTCGGAAGACCGCGGCGAAGATGATCGCGGGCATCAGGAGCGGCAGCGTGACGTAGCGGAACGTGGCGAGCGGCTTGGCGCCGTCGGCGATCGCCGCCTCGAAGATCTCCTGCGGCAGCGCCTGCAGGCGGGCGTAGACGATGATGAAGACGAACGGCGTCCACTGCCACGATTCGACGAGGATCAGCGTCGGCATCGCCATCTCGATGGAGCCGAACCAGTTCGGCGGCTCGAGACCGACCGCCGCGATGCACCAGTTGATCAGCCCCCAGTCCGGGTTGAGCAGAGCCCGCCACATCACGCCCACGACGATCGGCGTGATCAGCATGGGCAGCACCAGGATGCCGCGCACGAGCCACGCACCCCTGAGGTGCAGGTTGAAGAACATGGCCAGCGCGACGCCGAGCACGACCTGAATGGCCAGCGAGGCGCTCACCATGACCGCGCTGTTCTTGGTCGCGTTCCAGAAGTGCGGGTCGCGCAGCAGGTCGCCGTAGTTCCTGAGGCCGACCCAGTCCCCGGTGCCCGCGGCTGCGGTCAGATCCGTGAACGAGAGCCGCAGGCTGTAGAAGAGCGGAAAGATCGCGAACGCCGCGAGATAGAGCAGGGTCGGCGCGAGGAGCAGCCATACGACTGTCCCCGGCCGATCCAGCTTACCCAGCTTGGTGCCGAGCCGCTCGCGACTGGCGGGAGTCATCCCGCGATCGGGTTACGCGCGGTGTCGGTCTCTCTTCAGCCTATGCGAGGTGACCCGCCTTGCGCAGAACATCCTCCCACTGGGCCTGCACGTTGTCGCATGCGTTCTTGGCGTCCTGAGCGCCGATGAGCGCCGCGTTGAACTCGACGTTCATCATGGCGTTCATCTGGAAGAACTCCGGAATACGCGAAGTCGGGATGGTCACCGCGTTCTCGATGGCGGACAGCGCGTGCTCCAGATAGGGGAACGTCTCGAGCAGCTCCGGATCCTTGAACGCCGAGGTGCGGTTGGCGTCGATGTTGTAGGCCTCGATCGAGTAGCGGTTAATCCGCTTGTTGGTGACCCAGGTCAGCGCCCGCCAGGCGGCGCCCCTCTTGGCGGGATCGATATTCGCAGGAATGCCGACTCCCCAGCCGCCCTGGATTGCACTCGGCATATGCCCCGGCCCCGCCGGCACCGGCGCGGTTCCCGTGACATCAGCGACCAGCGAGTTCTCCTCGTTGAGCACCGGCCCGGCAATGGTCGACCAGAAGATCATTTGCGCGATCCTGCCGGTGGAGAATCCGTCCACGTTCTCGGCGAAGCCGTATTGCGTGACGTTCTTCGGCGCGTAGGGCAGGTAGTCGATAAGCATCTGCAGCGCGTTGATGCCCTCGGGCGAGTTGATCTGCGGCATGAAGTTCTTCTCGTTGGGGTCGCCGCTCATCAGGCTGCCGCCGGTGGTGATGAAGCGCGTGTACCAGTCCACCGTGGCGAGCGAGAAATCGTTCGCGCCGATGAAGCTGCATCCGGCCACGTCGTCGCTGTGCAACGCCTGGGCGGCCGCCATGAACTCGTCCCAGGTGCTCGCCGGCTGGAGCCCGGCCTCCTCGAACAGGTCCTTGCGATAGAAATAGATGACCGAGCCGGAATGGAGGCCCGGAATGCCGTAAACATCCGTGCCCTGGCCGACCGTCCCCGTCGCCATGTCGTAGTAGCCGACATTTCTCATGGCAGCTGGAATGAAGTCGTCGAAGTCCCAGTCGGGCGGCGTCTCGGCCGGGTCGTCGATGAACTCGTTGAGCTGCATGAAGTAACCGCCGCCGACCTGTTGCGTGGTGAGGAATCCCAGATACTCGATCAGCTCGAACGACGACTGCTCGGCCTTGAGGTTTTGCAGCGTTTTCTCGATCAACGGGCCGAGGGCCGGTGCCGAGACCACTAGGTCGATTCCGGTTTCCGCCTTCATTTCGGGCAGGAGATCGTCGAGCGCCCGATGATCGTTCTCGTCACCGGTCATGAGAATGTTGATCTCGGTCCCGGCGTATTTCATCGGGTCGTAATCGGCAGCGAACGCTTGCCGTGCACCCATCAGGCCCGGAAGCGCTGCGGCGGTGACGCCGGCCGCGCCCGCGCCCTTGATGACCTGACGGCGATTAACCCCGCCAAGGATGCTCTTGTTGGGATCGCCCGTCCGACCAGACGTGGTTCGTTTGCCCATGATTTCCTCCCCTCGAATTCTTGCTGCCGGCGCTTATGCATCGCCGGTCGCAAACGCTATCACCGAAGGAGCAGGGGAGTCACCCGGTTGCGGCGCGCGGGCAGGCCGCCGCGCGCCGGCTATGCGGTCAGGTAGCCGTCGTCGCACATGATGGTGTGGCCGGTCACCAGCTCCGACGCGTCGCTTGCGAGGAAGACCGCGGCCCCGATCAGCTCGCGCGGCAGGCCGAGCCGTGGCCGGACCATGCGGGCCTTGATGAAATCGGCGGTGTGAGAGGTCGTCTGAGCGGCCCTGCGGGTCATCGGGGATTCCATCAGCGTCGGGCCGATCCCGTTGACGCGGACGCCCCGCTCGCGCCACTCCAGCGCGAGCACCTTGGTCACCTGGGCGATCCCGCCCTTGGACGCGATGTAGGCGCTCGACAGCGGGTAGGCGATGAAGGAGCCGATCGACGCCATGTTGATGATGCTGCCCTTGCCCTGGTCGAGCATGAGGGTGCCGAACGCCTGACAGCAGAGGTACGTGCCCTTCAGGTTCAGCTCGATGATGTGGTCGAAGCGCTCCTCGGGGAACTCTTCGGCCGGGCTGCGATGGGCGGCGCCCGCGCTGTTGACGAGGATGTCGACGCGACCGTGCTCGCGCCGCACCGCGTCCGCGACCTCGACGCACCGGCTGCGCTTGGTCACGTCGAGCGACACTGCCTGGGCGCTGCCACCCTGTTCGGCAACGGCTTTTACGGTCTCGCCGGCGCCGTCCTCGTCGATGTCGGCGACGACGACCGTGACGCCGCACTGCGCGTAGCCGATGGCGATGGCCCGGCCGAGCCCGCTGCCGCCACCCGTGATCACGGCCACCCGGCCGGACAGGTCGAAGATATCGCGCGCGTAGCCGAGCGGGACGCTGGTGTCATCCGAAGACATCGGCACCTCCGAAATGTGTATGGAGTGGGGTGATCGGGTCGCGTCCCACCGCAATTCTGTGCCGCCGACCAGTACCCATCGCGACCGAAAGCCTGTATCAAAATGTGGAGTGGCGACGGTAGTGGGGCGCTCCGGTGCGGTCAACGCGCCGGCGCGCATCGAGGCCGGGATGAGGTTCCCGATGGGCGCGATCGGTCTCAGCAAAATCAGGAAGGTCTTTCCCGACGGCACGGTGGCCGTCAACGACGTGGACCTGGAAATCGACGACGGCGAATTCGTCGTGTTCGTCGGCCCTTCCGGGTGCGGCAAGACCACTCTGCTGCGGCTGATCTCCGGCCTCGAGACGATGACCGCCGGCGAGATTCGCTTCGACGGCAAGGTCATCAACGACGTCTCGGCGCGCGAGCGAAACATGGCCATGGTGTTTCAGAACTACGCGCTCTATCCGCACATGACCGTGCGCCAGAACATCGCCTTTGCCCTGCGCGTACGTAAGTTCCGCCCGGCCGAGATCGCCGAGAGAGTGAAAGAGGCGGCGCGCATTCTGGATCTCGATCAGCTTCTCGACCGCAAGCCCAAGCAGCTCTCCGGCGGCCAGCGGCAGCGGGTGGCCATGGGGCGGGCGATCGTTCGCCATCCGGGCGCCTTTCTGCTCGACGAGCCGCTCTCCAATCTGGACGCCAAGTTGCGGGTGCAGCTGCGCACCGAGCTGCGGCGCCTCCACGAACGCCTGGGTGTGACCACGATCCATGTCACCCACGATCAGGTCGAGGCGATGACCCTGGGCGATCGCGTCGCCATATTTTCGGAAGGCTCGCTCCAGCAGTACGACACGCCACAGGCGCTCTACCGCCAGCCGGCCAACATCTTCGTGGCCGGCTTCATCGGCAGCCCGGCGATGAACTTCGTCGAAGCGCAGCTCACCGGGAGCGGTGCGGAGGCCACGGCGTCGATGGGTGGCAGCAAGATCATGCTGGGGCCCTTGTCGCTCGGCGGCGAGGCCGGACCCGGCGATCGCGTGCTATTGGGCGTTCGGCCCGAGCACCTGGGATGGCGACGCAGCGGTGATAACGCATCGGGCGCCCTGCAGGCTCGGGTCGAGCTCGTTGAACATATCGAGCCCGAGGCCTACGTCTCCGCATCACTGTTGGACCCGGCCATCGTCGTCCGCAAAGCCGACGAATTCGTCGGCGGCAGCCAGGAGGACACGGCCCCGCTAGCGCACGACGATGCTCGTTTCCTGACCTTGCGGGTGTCGGCGGACGACGTTCCCGCACGAGGCGAGGTCATCGACCTCGCCATAAACGGCGATCGCATCTGCCTGTTCGACCTCGCGACCGGCAACAGCCTTGGCCACACGCACAATCAACGAGGCCGGCAACGAGATCGGACCTGATCGGCCTGGCTTCGCAGCCGCTCGGCCAAGAGGGCGCAAATCGCGCTAAGACCCAACTGAAGTACCGGTGCAGGCGGGGCCGGACGGTTCATTCATAGCCGCTATACGGCGTATCCGGTGAGCGTCAGCCCCTCGACGTCGCGATGCGGTGCGGGACCCAGGCGCCCCGCCCGATCGAAACCAGGGCGATGACTGCGCCCGGAACGTTGCGGGCATGAATGTGGGGATGATCGATTGCCTATAAGAAATAGGAAATGATACCAGTGCGTTACGTGCAATCCTCGGTGGCCCTCGTCCACCATCACCATCACATCGCGAATTCTAACCG
Organism: Rhodospirillaceae bacterium; assembly: GCA_028819955.1. Next base: position 5,061 of record JAPPKP010000128.1, read on the forward strand.
GCCGGTCGGATAGAGGTACGTATTCAAGCCCATTGTACTGCCCCTTTACCGACTTGAAGCCGGCTTGAGTCGACCGTCGTCGCCACGGCGAGCGGTCCGTCGTCCTGCCCGCACTCGTGAGCGAAATACACTAAGGGCCATGCCGAATTGACCGGCGTCTGACGCGCGACCAGTGTCTTGGCGACGTTGGACAGGTGTGAGTGGGGCTGATGGTTCCCGTCCTATCCATAGGCTTCCGGCCGTTCTACCTGCTGGCGGGGGCGTTTGCGGCGGTGGGGCTGCCGGTCTGGCACTTCGCACCGGGGGACGTGCTGCCCGTCGAGCCCTATCTAGCGGGGCCCGCTTGGCACGCGCACGAGATGGTTTTCGGCTTCTCCGCGGCGGTGCTCACGGGCTTCCTGCTGACGGCGGCGAGGGCCTGGACTGGCTTGGCGACGCCCACCGGCTGGCGGCTTGCTGCGCTGGCTGCGCTCTGGGTGGCGGGCCGTGTACTGGTCGCGACGGGACCGGCGATCCCGGCCATCGTGGTTGATTGCGTGTTCCTGCCCTGTGTCTCGCTCGCGGTCGCGCTGCCGGTCGTGCGTGCGCGCAACCACCGGAACCTCCCTGTGGCGGCGGTGCCGGCGCTGCTGGGCGGGGCCAACCTGCTGTTCCACCTGGACCACGTGGACCTCATCGCAATGCCGCGCGTGAACGGCGGTGCGCTGCTGGGGCTGGATCTTTTCGCGCTGCTGGTCACGCTGATGGCCGGACGGGTGATCCCGGCGTTTACCGCCAACGCGGTGCCGGAGGCGCGGCCCCGGCGGAACGTCTATGTCGAGATCGTAGCGCTCGCTACGCTGGCGATCCTCCTGATCGCGGGCGCGCCTGGCGAATGGGTGCCGGGCGGCCCCTGGCTCGCGGCCGTGGCGGCGCTCGGCGCATTGGCGCAAATCGTGCGGCTCTGGCTTTGGGATCCGGCGGCGACGTTGCAGGAGCCGCTGCTCTGGGTGCTGCCGCTCTCCTACGCCTGGCTGCCGGCGGCGCTGATCCTGCGCGCACTCTGGCTGGCGGATGCGAACGTGCCGGCGGCCGCGGCTTACCACGCGCTGGGCGCGGGCGCGATGGGCGGGCTCATGCTGGGGATGATGACGCGAAGCGCGCTCGGCCATACCGGCCGGCCGCTCGCCGCAGGGCGCGTGGAGCTCGTGGCCTACGTGCTGGTCCACCTTGGCGCAGCGCTGCGGGTCTTCGGCCCGCTCGCCGGAGAGGAAGCCGAGCCTCACGCCCACGCCGCCTCGGCCGTGCTCTGGTCCGGCGCCATCCCCCTCTTCCTCGCCGCGTACTGGCCTATCCTGACGCGACCCCGCATCGACGAGGCGCCTGCGCCCGAAGGTTGACCCCTACGGCCCACGCCATAACAACAGTCGACCGAGAGGTAGTTCTAGCTATCTTTCGGCTCGATTGCGCCGGAACTTGCGAATCTGGAGAATCGGGCCCTTCGATGCGACGCCGAGCGAGGCGGGCGACACGGCCCTGGGGAGCTACCTGCATGAAGACACTCGATCGAAAGCTCGGCGCGATCCTGCGGGGAAGCGGCGCGAAGACCGACTTCATTATCGCGGACGCCAAGGACGCCGACATGGGTGGCGGGCGGCCCGCCCCCGGCCCGGAGCGCGGCGCGGACGGGCGGCCGCTCGATGCGTTCCGGCCGCTCAACGGATACCTCGACGAGATACGGGCAATCATCCGTCAGGGAATTGTCGACGTGATGCTGGTCTCGTCTTCCACTCTGGAGCGGCTCGGGACGGAAATATTCGAGAGCTCGCAGGTCACCCCCGCCATTCGCGCCAACGACACGACGGACATCTGGGGCGTGCGGGGAGGCGCTTACGCGTCCGAGCCGTCACGGCCGTTCCGCACCGCTTCGCTCTCCCGCGCGCGCGACCTCGGGTGCGACCTCTGCCTCTACTCGATCACCTTCAACAACCGCGTGGACGACGACCTGCGGAGCCTCGAGGCGTTCGCGGACTTCCGCGAGGACGCGGAGCGGAGCGGCATGCGCTACTTCCTGGAGGTGTTCAACCCCAACGTCGACGCAGGCCTCGCCTCGCTTGAGGAGACCGGTGCCTACGTCGGCGACTGCATCGTCCGCTGCCTCGCGGGGCTGACGCGAGCGGAGCGGCCCCACTTCCTCAAGATCGCCTACAACGGCCCGCGCGCGATGGGCGAGCTCTGCTCCTACGACCCTGAGCTGGTCGTGGGAATCCTCGGCGGAGCGGCGGGGACCAACCGCGACACCTTCCAGCTCCTTAGCGACGCCCAGCGGGACGGCGGCCGGGTGGCCCTCTTCGGCCGCAAGATCAAGCTCGCGGAGTCTCCGCTCGAAATGGTCCGCCACATGCGGCGGGTGGTCGACGGGGAGCTGTCGCCGGAGGAGGCCGTGCACGCGTACCACGCCGCGATCCGGGCGGACGGCCTGGTGCCGGCCCGCTCCCTCGACGAAGACCTCCGGATCACCGAGCCGGCCCTCCTACTTGGGGCTTGAGCGGGACGAGACGACCGGAAGGGGCCGGAAGCAGGGCGGAGGCACGACGGATGGCGGAGCCAAGAAGCGGCGTACTGACCTTCGGGTCGTTCATCACCGACCACAACCTCGCCATCGAGGACTACCCGCCCGAAGACCGGATGACTTATATCAGCCGCCGGCATCTCGCGCCCGGCGGGCCGGGCTACAACATCGCGGCGAACCTACGCCGGCTCGACCCGGACATGCGCGTCGAATGCCACGGCCTCCTCGGCGACGACGAGAACGGCAAGGTGGTCCTCGACGCGCTCGCCCGACACGGCATCTCGCTGGACGGGATGACCCTCACCCACGAGGCGCCGCAGGTCTACGTCGAGGTCATGGCGTCGCAGGCGACCGGGCGTCGGACCTTCTTCTTCTTCCGGGGGACCGCCGACCTGCTGGACGAGAGCCACGCCGATCCCGGCGCTTCGCGCGGCCGAATCTTCCACCTGGGCGCCCCTGGGCTTCACCCTCGCCTGGACCGGCCGCATCCGGACGGCGGCAACGGCTGGACGCGCGTCCTTGCGCGCGCGCGCGCTTGGCTTTCGCACGAACATGGAGATGGCGAGCCTGGAGGGCGACATCCTGCGCCCCATCGTGCGGCCGTGCCTTCCCCTCCTCGACAGCATCGTCATCAACGACCTCGAGGGCGAGGCGGTGACGGAGATCGAGATTCGCCCCGAGGGGGTCCTCGACTGGGAGGCGGCGGGACGGGCGTGCCGGCGGCTCCGTGAGATGGGGGTCCGGCAGGTGGCGGCCATCCACTTCCCCGAGGGCGCAGTCGCGGTCGATGCGGCGGGCGCCCTGCACGCGCAGGCGGCCGTACGCTGGCCGGATTCGCGCATCGTGAGCGCGGTGGGCGCAGGCGACGCCTTCGCGGCCGGGCTCGTCTACGGTCTGCACGAAGGATGGCCGGTGCCGCGCGGCCTCGAGCTCGCGGTCTCCGTGGCGGCGGTGTGCCTGGAAAGCCTCGACACTAACGCCACCATCGGCACCTGGCAGGAGTGCGAGACGGAGACCGCTCCTTACGGATACCGCGACGGCCCTCCCTGAACGCCCCTGCATCGACAGGATGTGAGCCGGCGGCGCCGGCAGCGCTCTTAGCCGCGGCGGCGCGAGACCACGAAGGATTCGTCGTAGAACCAGAGCCCGCCGCGGACGCTCAGGACCTCGCGCGTGGCATCGAGATAGGAGCCGTCGGCGACCACGTCCTCCAGCCGCGCGTCCTCGATCTGCGCGACATAGATCGCTGCGTTCCAGGCGGCGAACAGCGTCGACGTGCCGATGCTGGAGCCTTCGATCTCGGTCGGCAGCGTGTGCATGTCGTAGCGGAAGATCGCCCGCTTGTCGGAATAGGCGTTGTACTTGAGATCGCGCCGGCTCTTGCCGATTTCGTCCTTGAGCGCTTTGAGCAGCACGTGCCGGTCGGTCTGGAACGGCTGCTCGCTGGGCCAGATCTTCTGGACGATTTCGAGCCCTGGATCGCCGCCGTGGGACTGGATGCAGAGCAGCCGCCCACCCGGCGCGAGGCTGTGTGCGAGCGGGGCCAAGACCTTCTGGACCTTGAACGCGACGGGCATCCGCGCCCGGTAGGGCTGGGAGGCGAGGACGAGGTCGTAGCCGTCGCTGGCCCGGCCCGGGCGCGGAATTACCGGATCGAGCAGGAACTTGTGGTCTTCGCGGTAGAGCACGAGCACCGACGCGCGGACGTACAGCGGATTGCCGGTCTTGGAGCTCGGCCGCACGCGCCAGGTTTCGGCGAGGGTAGGCTGGAGCGCCGCGATCTGCTCGTGGAACTCGTGGGAGGTGTTGCCGGAGAGCGGCGTCTCGATCCAGTTCAGCGTCGCCGCCGCCTGCATCGAGCGGGGCTGGAGCGAGGGCGCCTCCGAGTAGTGCATGTTGGTGACCACCAGCACCGTCGCCGGATGCTCGAACAGCCGGTCCGGCATCTTCTCGAGGCAGAGGCGCACGTCCTCGACCGAAATCTCCTTGCCGACGACGTAGAACGGCATCGTCGGGAAGCGGCGGTGCATCTGCCGCATGACCCCGGTGAGCACGGTGCCGTCGCCCATGCCGGCGTCGAACACGCGGAGCGCCGGCGGGCGCGGATGGACCAGGCCGAGCTCCATGCCGGCGCGTTCCGCCACCACCCATTTCTCGCTGCAGGTGTTGACGAACATCAGGTACTTCTGGCGGTTGTCGTAGAAGCGGAAGGCGCCCTTCTCGTCGCTCCCCGCGGGCTCGGCCGGCCCGCCGTCTTCGGCGCCCGCGTGGCCGCTGTTCGGCGCATGATCCGCGAGGAACTGCCGCGCCTTGGCAAGAGTCGCCGCCCTCACCTGCCGGCCGTCGCGAAGCCTGCCGACGAAGCGCCCGTCGCCCATCGCCTTGCGGCCGAAGGCGGAAGGCGCCATGCCCTCGCGCTCACAGAATTTCTCTATCGCCGCGAGGAGTTGTTGCCGTTCGTCCATGAAGCGCGCGAGTCCCGCCGTGTGCCGGCAATGGGTTACGCCCGCCCTGTTTGCCGGTCAAGCGCGCGGTGGAAAAGCCTGCCACGAAGTCGGTGAGCCCCCTCCACCGCAAGCGGCGCCCGGCGATCTCCGAAGCAGTCGATGACGGTCGGGTTAGCGGTCCACGTAGTCCTCGATGTACTGGCGCACCACCTCGTCGAGTGGCGGATTCGCTGGCAGGCCGAGGGCCGCGGCCCGATCCGCCTTCGCGTGGGGCGGCCAGGAGCCCACGAGCCGTTGCACTCCCTCGTCGGGCGCGTCGATGACGGCGCCGAGCCTGCGGCCCGCGCCCACGCGCTCCAGCGCCGCCACCATCTCGCCTGCCGTCGCCGAGAAGGAGGGCAGGTTGATGGTGCGGTCATCGCCGAGTGCCGCGCTCGGCACCTCGTGGAGGGCGACGAGGCAGTCCACGATGGTGCGGTAGCCGCCGAGGACGATGCGCGTATCCCGGCTGACCGGCAGCGCGTGGTCGGTGCCGGCGAGCGGCTCGCGGAAGAGCCCGCTGGCGAAGCCGGAGGCCGCCCTGTTGGGCTTGCCCGGCCGCACGATCACGGTGGGCGGGCGCCCGCCGCGGCCGTCCAGCCAGCCCTTGCGGGTGCAGTCCGCCAACAGGTGCTCGTTGATGACCTTGGTCACGCCATAGGTGCCTTGCGGCGTGATCTTGGTCGAATCGGAGACGGTCTCGGGCAGCGCGCTGCCGCCGTAGACCGCGATGCTGCTGGTGAAGACGAGGCGCGGGAGGCCCGGCGCGGCGCGGCAGGCGTCGAGGACGTTGAGGCCGCCGGTGAGGTTGACCGCGAGTGCCAAGTCGAAGTCCTGCTCGGCGCCGGCGCTGACAACGGACGCGAAGTGGAAGACCGAGAGCGAATCGCCCGCGACGAGCGCGTGCACCGTCTCGCCGTCGGAGACATCGCCCGCAACCATCTCGACCCGCTCGTCGTCGAGGCCTGCGGGTGGCTGTTCCGGCACTGCCGCGTCGAAAAGGATCATCTCGTCGATCGGCTCCTGCTCGCCGGAGGCGCCGGTCAGAGTCCCCCGGTCGAGCAGCGCCCGCGCAAGGCGCTGTCCGAGAAAGCCCAGTCCCCCGGTAATCACCACCCTCATAAGCCATCTCCGTCCGCTCGGTCTCGTTCGCGTCCAACATAGCCTATTGGCAGGGCGCGCCGGTATGCGGATGATAGCCGCCCGGAATGCGCCACCCGCCGCCAGACCGCGCGGCAGGGGAGGGACGCGCAGCGGGGCGACAGGGGGCCGGAATGACCACATCGGCGACGCTTGGGCCGAACGAATCTCTGATCGACGAGCGTGAATCGCGGGCCCGCCTGATCACGCCCGCGCTGGTGCTCGATCTCGACGCGATGGAGCGCAACATCGCGACCATGGCGGCCTACGCAGCGGACCACGGCGTCGCTCTCCGCCCGCACGCGAAGACCCACAAGAGCGTGCAGATCGCGCGCCGCCAGCTGGAGGCGGGCGCGCTCGGCATCTGTTGCGCGACGCTGGGGGAAGCGGAGGCGCTGGCGGAAGGCGGGATCGAGGGGCTGCTGATCACCTCGCCCATCGTGGCGCCCGCCAAGATCGACCGCCTCATGGCGCTTCGCCGCGACCATGAATCGCTCATGGTGTCGGCGGACGACATGGACAACCTGCGCGCGCTGGAGAGCGCTGCGGCAGCGTCCGGATTCGTGTTGGACGTGGTGATCGATGTCGATGTCGGGCTGCATCGCACCGGCACCCGCGATGCGGAGACGGCGGCGGCGCTAGCGGTGGTAGCAGACGCGAGCGAGAGCCTGCGCTTCTGCGGGCTTCAGGGCTACGCCGGGCACGTCCAGCACATCGAGGATTTCGGCGCCCGCCGCGCGACCTCCCACGGCGATCTTGAGCCGCTGCGCGAGGCCCGCGACCGGCTGGTCGCGCAGGGCATCGAGGTGCCGATCGTCACCGGCGCCGGCACCGGGACCCACGACATCGACACGGAGATCGGCCTGATGACCGAGCTCCAGGTCGGCTCCTACGCGGTGATGGACGTCGAGTATCTCGACGTCCAGGCGCGGGACGGCGGGGAGTGGCGCTTCGAGCCCGCGCTCTTCGTCCGCTCGACCGTGGTCTCTGCCAGCCATGACGGCAGCGCGACCATGGATGCCGGCCTCAAGTGCTTCGCCACCGACGGGCCGCTGCCGCGCTTCCACACCGGCGTGCCCATCGGCGCGCACTATCAGCATTTCGGCGACGAGCACGGGCGCATTGTGTTCGCCAGCGCCAACGAGCGCTTGGCCATCGGCGCGGCACTGGAGTGCATCGTGCCGCACTGCGACCCCACCGTGAACCTCTACGACCACTACCACTGCGTGCGCGGCGACACGCTGGTCGATATCTGGCCGATCCAAGCCCGCGGCCGCCATTAGGGCGATGGAACCGACGTCTACAATGACCCCGATTCGATCACGTGATGCGCCCGGCTGGAAGAGTCTCTCCCACCGTCATGGCCGGGCTTGTCCCGGCCATCCACGTGGTCATGCCGTCCTCTCGGTGTGGCGTGTTGGCGGTACGGCGGCGCGGTGGATGCCCGGAAGAAGTCCGGGCATGACGAATAAGGGGCCAGGCGCAACCGACCCCGTTGATACAATTATCAATGCAGTTCCAAGGTGCTAGGGGCGGGGCATGGCGTCGATATCGCTTGCCGGCCTGACCAAGCGCTTTGGCGACCTGACTGCCGTCGCCTCGCTCGACCTCGAGATCAGGGACAAGGAGTTCGTGGCGCTGCTGGGGCCGTCGGGCTGCGGCAAGACCACGACCATGAACATGATCGCGGGCATCGAGACGCCGTCGGAAGGGCAGATTCTGTTCGACGGCCGCGACATGCGCCAGGTGCCGCCCAACCGGCGCAAGGTCGGCTTCGTGTTCCAGAACTATGCCATCTTCACCCACCTCTCGGTGCGCAAGAACCTGGCGTTCGGCCTGCAGGTGCGTGGCGTCCCGAAGGACGAGGTCGAGCGCCGGGTGGGCGCCATGGCGGCTCTGATGCGCCTGGAGGACAGGCTCGATTGGCCCACCGCGAAGCTCAGCGTGAACGAGC
>JAPPKP010000127.1 GCA_028819955.1 Rhodospirillaceae bacterium
TCGACCCCGCCGGGATCGAGCGGCTCTATCTCGCGGGCGGCTTCGCCAACTACGTGAACGTGCGCAGCGCCATCGCCATCGGCCTGCTGGCGCCGGTGCCGGAGGAGCGCGTCGTCAAGGCCGGCAACGCGGCGGCGCGGGGCGCACGGGCGATCCTGCTCTCGGCCGCCCGGCGGCGCGCGCTGGAACGCGAGGTCCAGGCCATCGAGCATATCGAGCTGGAGACCACGCCCGACTTCTTCGACCTCTTCGTGGACGGCTGCCAGTTCAAGCCCATGCCGTCGCACCTCGTACCGGAAGGGACCGCCGTATGACCGCCGCACCGCTGATCGTCATCGGCGAGAACATCCACTGCACCCGTGTCGCGCTCCGCAAGGGCAAGCGCATCGCCGAGCGCGACGGCGCCGAGGCGATCCTTTACGAGACCGCGGAGGGCGAGGAGCGCGCGCTGCCGGTGACGGCGGAGGCGAAGCGGACCAAGGACTACGAGGAAGGGCGGGTCAAGCACGTCCAGGTCGCGATCGAGACCGCGATGGAGACGGCGGCGGGCGATCCGGCCGAGGGCCTGCGCTATATCGAGGCGCAGGTCCGCCATCAGGAGCGTGCGGGCGCCGCCTTCCTCGACCTCAACGTGGACGAGATCGCGCCCAAGCTGAGCGTTCAGACCGGCGCCATGGCCTGGCTCGCCACGACGGTTCAGGGGATGACCGAACTCCCGATTTCCATCGATTCCTCGAGCGTCGAGGTGATCCGTGCTGGGCTGGTGGCGCTCGCGCCGGCCAAGACGCGCCCGATGCTCAACTCGGCCTCCTTGGAGCGGCTGGATGCGCTGGACCTCGCTCGCGAGCACGATTGCCGCGTGGTGGTGACCGCCGCCGGCGAGAAGGGGATGCCGGATGGCGCGGACGAGCGGGTGGCGAACGCCTCCCGCATGGTCGAGGCGGCCGTGTCGAGGGGCTTCGCGCTGGACGACCTCTATATCGACCCGCTGGTGTTCCCGATCTCGGTCGATTCCCGCTTCGGCAATCACTGCTTCGATGCGATTCGCGCCTTGCGTGCGCGCTTCGGCGACGAGGTCCACATCACCGGCGGCATGAGCAACGTCTCGTTCGGGCTGCCGGCGCGCAAGCTACTGAACGAGATGTTCGTGCTGCTGGCGGTCGAGGCCGGCGCCGACAGTGGCATTCTGGACCCGGTGGCGAGCCCGCCGGAGGCGATCCTCGCCATCGACCGAGGGGACCCGAACTACATGCTCGCCGAAGACGTGTTGATGGGTCGGGACGAGCACTGCATGGCCTATATCCGGGCCTGGCGGAAGAGCCGGCGCAAGGCCAAATAAAGAAGAGACCCCTATGACCGAGACCGAACGGCCGCCCGATGCCGAGCCCGCGCTCCGCACCCTCGCCATGCCCGCCGACGCGAACCCCAACGGCGACATCTTCGGCGGCTGGGTGCTAGCGCAAATGGATCTCGCCGGCGGCGTGGCGGCGGCGCGGTGCGCGGGCGGCCGGACGGTCACGGTAGCGGTGGAAGCGATGCGCTTTCATGCGCCCATCGCCGTCGGCGACCTCGTCACCTGCTACGCCGAGGTGGTCAAGACTGGGACGACATCCATCACCGTCGACATCCAGACATGGGCGCGCCGGCGGCGTGGTCCCGTGGAGGTCAGGGTGACCGAGGGCACCTTCATCTACGTCGCCATCGACGACAACGGCCGCCCCCGCCCGCTCCCCGAAGCGACGGCGGAGAGCTGAGCGCTAGGAGCGGGCGCTGAGGGCGGGGTCGCTGGCCGGGTCGAGGCCGCGGATGACGGTGCAGGGCATCGGCGCTGCCCGCAGCTTCTTGCACGCGCGATTGGCGTCGTTCTTGTAGAGCCCTAGAAAGCGCGCCCGATAGAGGGTGCTGCGACCGTCGGAACGCGGCATGAGCGTCGCCGTCGCATCGTTGAGGAGCGGCGCGCGCGCCGAGGCCCGGCGCATGGCGATCTCGGCCGCCGTCACCGACTCGTAGGCACCTACCTGGATCCCCCAGGCGCCCTCCACCGACGACGCGGCCGGGAACGTCGTTGCCGGCGACGGCTCGGTCGCGATCACCGATCCCACGACCGCGAGCGTCTCGGCCACGGACTTCGACGGCGGGGGCAACGGTCCCGAAACGACTTCGGCCGGCTCGGGCACCGGTCGCGGAGCCGGGGGCTCGATCGGCTCGGCTGGCGGCGCCGCGGCGCCTTCGACCAGATCGGGCGGTTGAGCTGCCGCAACCATGATGACCGCCGGCTTGAATCGCAGTGCCGGCGCGGCCAGCCCGGAGCCGGCGGGTGGGCGCGGAACGCCTGCGTAGCGGACCCGGCCGCGCTTGGCGTCGTTCTCGGCGATCCGCGTGAAGCCGAGGTCGAGAAGGTTGGCCATGTGGGCATTGCGCGAGCGCGGCGTCTTGCCGCCGAAGACAACCGCGATGACGCGCCGGCCGTCGCGCTCCGCCGAGGCCACGAGGTTGAAACCCGAGGCGCGGATATAGCCGGTCTTGATACCGTCCATGCCGCGATAGCGGCCGAGAAGCTTGTTCGGCGTGCGATGCACCCTGCCCTTGTAGCTGAAGCGCTGATCGTCGAAATAGTGGTAGCGGTCCGGGAAGTCCCGCATCAGGGCACGGGCGAGCTGCGCCATATCCCGCGCTGTGCTGCGCTGCTTCCGGTTCGGCAGTCCGGACGCATTGCGGAAGGTGGTCCGAGACATGCCGAGCTCTTTCGCCTTCCTGGTCATCATCCTGGCGAACTCGACCTCGGTTCCGCCCAGCGCCTCGGCGACCACCACGGCAATATCGTTGGCCGACTTGACGATCAGCGACTTGATCGCGTCCTCGGCACGGATTGTCGAACCGGCCCGCAGCCCGAGCTTGGAAGGCGACTGCCCCGCCGCCCGCTTCGAGACCTTCAGCTTCGAATCTAGGCTGAACCCACCGTCGTCGATCGCCTCGAACAGCAGATAGAGAGTCATCATCTTGGTCAGCGACGCCGGGTATCGGCGTACGTCTGCGCTGCGGGAGCGCAGGACCTCTCCGGTGTCGGCGTCGATGACTATGGAGGCGTAGCGCGCGTGCGCCTCTTCGGCGGCAAAGACCTGCGATATCGCGAGGATGCAGAGCGAAAGGACGAGACCCAGAATGGCCGAGCCGGGACGCATTCTTCTTCTTCTTCTCCGTGTTTCCACGCCCGCCCCGCCGCCGCCACCGAATCGACTCGGCACCTCTTATGGGTTCAAAGCACCGCACCCGTCAAGCATAGTCTGTGAAAAAAGTTCTGGAAGTCGTTGATTCCGCGCACTCTCTGGCTCTCGGTGATGCTCGCCGAGCTGTGAAAAATGTGCGCTAGAAGTCGGGCGGATCGACGCCGCTTGCGCGCAGATGGAACGCGAGATCGTCCTTTAGTCGGCTCAAGGCGGCATCGTCCGCGCCCTCACAGCGGACCACCAGCATGGGTTGCGTATTCGATGCGCGCAGCAGCCACCAGCCATCGTTCGTCTCGGTCCTGACCCCGTCGATGGCGGAGAACTTGGTGCCGGCGGCTTCGAGACGCGCGCGAATCTCGTCGGCGACTTGGAACTTGCGCGCGTCCGGACAAGGGAAGCGGACCTCGGGCGTGCTCACCGGTTGCGGCAGCTCGGCCCGGAGCGCAGCGAGCGAGCGCCCTTCGCTGGCGATCAGCCGCAAGAGCCGCAGGGCAGCGTAAAGCGCGTCGTCGAAGCCGAAGTAGCGGTCGGCGAAGAAGATGTGGCCGCTCATCTCCCCGGCGAGCGGCGCACCGCACGCGGCCATCTTCGCCTTGATCGGCGCATGGCCCGTGCGCCACATCAACGGCGTGCCGCCGAGGCGCGCGATTTCGTCGAACAGAACGCGGCTCGCCTTGACGTCGCCGATGACGGTCGCACCCGGCTGCGCGCGCAGCACCTCGCGCGCAAGCAGGGCCACGAGCTGATCGCCCCAGAGAATCGCGCCCCTCCCATCCACGACCCCGATGCGATCGCCGTCGCCATCGAAGGCAATGCCGAGATCGCAGCGCTCGGCCTGCACCGTCTCGATTAGCTGCGCCAGATTCTCGGGGTCCGTGGGGTCCGGATGGTGAGCGGGGAAGGTCCCGTCAACTTCATCGTTCAGCAGAAAATGGCGGCCCGGGAGGCCGCTCACGAGCGTGCCGAGCACTGCGCCGACAGCGCCGTTGCCGGCATCCCACGCCACAGTGAACGACCTCTCCACGGCTTCGGCGAGAAGGCGCGCAACATAGGCGTCGCGGACCTCACCGGCATCGGTCGCACGCCCGGCACCCTCGGCGAACGCGCCGTCCTTTACGACTCGTGCCAGCGTCTCGATATCGGCGCCGTAGAACGGTCCGCCCTCCAGCACCATTTTGACGCCGTTGTAGGGCGGCGGGTTGTGCGAGCCCGTGATCATCATCCCGCCGTCGCATTGGCGGTCGTGGACGGCGAAATAGAGCATCGGGCTCGGGCCGACACCGATGCGCAGCACGTCGGCGCCGGCGGCGGTCAGGCCCTCGACCAGATGTGTCTCGAGGTCCGGCGAGCTCAGCCGGCCATCGCGCCCGACACAGATGAGCGGTCGTCGGTCGGTGGTGGAGCCGCGCCGCGCGACGGTGGCGAAGCCCCGGCCGATGGCGGCCATGTCCGCCTCCGTCAACGTCTTGCCGACAATTCCCCTGATGTCGTAGGCGCCGAGGATTGCCGGGTCCAGCGCGTGGCTCGCGCTCATGGCGAGGCTGCAGCGCGGCCGACGCTGACATAGCGAATGCCGGCACCGGCTACCTCGCTTGGTTCGTAGATGTTGCGGAGATCGACCATCAGCGGCGCCTTGAGCAGATTCCTGGCGCGCTCCAGGTCGAGCGCCCTGAACTCGTTCCACTCCGTGAGGATGACCAGCGCGTCGGCACCTGTCATCGCGTCGTAGGAATCCCCGCACCAGATGACGCTGTCGAGGAGGGCGCGTGCTTCCCCCATGCCCGCGGGATCGAAGGCGCGCACCCCGGCCCCCCGCTCCATGAGAGCCGGCAGGATCACGAGGCTCGGACTCTCCCGCACGTCGTTCGTGTTGGGCTTGAAGGTGACGCCGAGCACGGCGATGGTCTTGCCCGCGACGGAGCCACCGCAGGCCTGCACGATCTTTTCGACCATTGCGGCCTTGCGGGCGGCATTGGTGCGCAGCACCGCGTCGACGATCGCGCTGGGCGCGCCAGCGTGTTCGGCGATACGGATGAAGGCTGCAATGTCCTTGGGCAAGCACGAGCCGCCGAAGCCGGGGCCTGCGTGCAGAAAGTACCGACCGATGCGGCCGTCGAGGCCGATTCCCTTCGCGACGTCCTGAACGTCCGCGCCGATGCGCTCGCAGAGGTCCGCGATCTCGTTGATGAAGGTGATCTTGGTCGCGAGGAAGCAATTGGCGGCGTACTTGATGAGCTCCGCCGTCTCGAGTGTGGTGAAGAGGACCGGCGTCTCGATCAGGAAGAGCGGCCTGTAGAGCGTGCGCATCACCGCCTGGGCTCGCTCGGACTCAACCCCGACGACGACCCGGTCAGGGCGCATAAAGTCGCCGACGGCCGAGCCCTCGCGCAGGAACTCCGGGTTCGAGACCACGTCGAACGCAGCGTCCGGCTGCCGCTCCCGGAAGACGCGTGCGATCTCACGGCCGGTGCCGACGGGCACCGTCGATTTCGTCGCGATGACGGTGTAGCCGTCGAGGGCATTGGCGACTTGGCTAGCCGCCTCGTACACGAAGGAGAGGTCGGCGTGGCCGTCGCCGTGCCGGCTGGGCGTGCCGACGGCCAGCATCACCACATCGGCTTTCGCCACGGCGTCGGCGATGTCTTCGGTGAAGGAGAGGCGCCCGGCGGCGACATTCGCGGCGACGAGCGCCTCCAAACCTGGCTCGTAGATCGGCACCCGGCCGGCGCGGAGCGCCGCAACCCTCTCCGGCACGCCATCGGCACATGCCACGGTGTGGCCGAACTCCGAAAAGCACGCGGCCGACACCAGGCCCACATAACCGGCACCGATCATTGCAACACGCATTGCGACATACCTCGATCAGCGGCCCGCGTGGGAAAGGTTTCCCTAGGCCGCCGGCGTGATCCGACGCAGGAAGGCTAGAAGGTCTTGCCGCAGTTCCGGCCGTTTCAGGGCGCAGGCGATCGTTGCCCGAAGGTAGCCGGCCGGGCTGCCGCAGTCGAAGCGCTGGCCGGTGAAGCGCACACCGTGAAAGTGTTCCTCGTTCGCCATCGCGGCCATGGCGTCGGTCAGCTGTATCTCGCCACCCGCGCCGGGCGCCAGCGCGGAAAGCCGCGCGAAGACGCCCGATTGCAGGACGTAGCGGCCGATGAGCGCGAGCCGCGACGGTGCGCGCTCAGGCTCGGGTTTTTCCACCATGCCCGATATTGTGACGGTCCGCCCCTCCTCGCCCGCGACCTCGACGATTCCGTAACGTCCCGTCTCGGCCTGCGGCACCTCGGCAAGCGCCACGACGCTTCCTTCCGTCTTGCCGTGGACCGCGACAAGCTCCGAGAGACACGGCGGGTCGCCCAGGAGAAGCTCGTCAGGTAGCAGCACTGCGAACGGTTCGTCACCCACCAGATCGCGCGCGCAGAGGACGGCATGGCCCAGACCCAGCGGTTCCTCCTGGCGCACGATCTTGGCCGTGCCAGGCTCGAGCACGGCGCCCGCCGTGACCGCCAGGGCGGCATCGTCGCTGCGTGCCGCGAGATATGCATCGAGCGCTTCGTCGCTCTTGAAATGGTCCTCGATCGCCGCCTCGCCCCGGCCAGCGACGAAGATGAATTCCTCGATTCCCGCGGCCCGCGCCTCTTCGACCGCATACTGGATTAGCGGCTTGTCCACCACCGGCAGCAACACCTTGGGAACCGCCTTGCTCGCAGGCAGGAATCGCGTGCCCATGCCGGCGACGGGGAGCACGGCCTTCCTTACCGATGTCGCCATTCCAAGGACCTCGCCGCGCTGACCGAAAACTCTCGAGGCGGAGAAGTGCCACGGCGCCTGCAGCGCGGCAAGCAGGCCCGGCGCCGCGTGGCTCAACCGCCGAGCAGCAGCTCCTTCGCCTGGTTGATCTTGGCCGCGAGATAGTTGGAGCCGCCGTGATCGGGATGGAGCTTGCGCATGAGCGTGCGATGCGCCTCCTTGATCTCCTCGGCGCCGGCGCCGGGCTGGAGACCGAGGATCTCGTAGGCCTCCTCGCGAGTCATGGGCGTGCGGCCTGTGCTGGCCCTCTTGCGGCCCCAGCCCTGACCGGTGCCACCGCCGGTACTGGCTTCTCGCTCAGCCTCCGCCTCGGGGCGTTCGCGCCAATCGGGGCCGAGGGTGCGGTCCATATACGCCTCCAACAGCCGCCGGCCCTCCTCGTCCCGAAGGTTGCACTCGTCGTAGAGGTCCAAGAGCTCGTACTCCCCGAGCTCGTCGAGCCGACGCCCGGTATGGCGCCCCTGCAGCACCGTGCCCTCCATCTCGCCGCTGTCGTGGTCCAGCGTCATGCGCAGATAGGGGGTCTCGACATCCGAGCGCTGGCCGGCCGTGGGATTCGGATTCATCCGGCCAGCGGCCATGCGGCCCAGGAACCAGGGCAGCCCAGTCAGCGCGAGCGGCAGGAAAGCGAGATGCGCCTTTCCCGTAACACCGAGGAAGATCGTGGCTGCAGCGCCCGCCGCGATGAAGCCCCACTTGACCCACTTAGCGAGATTCGAGGGATTGGCCGTGGCGAACCAGCGGCTGAGAAACACGACCATCACCAGAAGCCCGATCCCGAGAAGGACGTATTGAACCATCGGAGGGAGCGGCCTAGCGGGCCGGGCAGCGGGGGTTGAGGCTGGGCGGGCTCATTTGATCTGATGGGCGATCTGCAACACCGCCTCGCCGCGCTGACGGCTGTAGTCCTTGAGCGCCTTGCGCCCGCCGGCGGCGTAGACTGCAACCGCGCCGAGCAGCTCCTTGAGCTGGCGTGCGCTCGACGCATCGAAGCGCAGGTAAGCACCGTTGGTGAGCCGCGCGATCTGACGAAAGGCCAACGATGCCCCCGGGTCCGGCCCCTCATGGAACATGAAGGCGGGAACCCCGCGCAAGCCGAGCTCACCGGCGATGGCGCAGAGCTCGTCCACGTTTTCCTCCATGGCATCGCCGACGAAGACCAACGCGTGGACCCGCTGCGCCTGGGTCTCGTCCAAGGCGTGGCGCAGCACCTTGCGGATCTGGGTGTGGCCGCCGAGGCAGTGTACGGCGGTCATGACGCGCACCAGCGCCCGCGAATCCCGCACCCACTTGCTCGCCCGGCACTCGCCGAAACCGCGGTAGTAGACGAGCTGAACAGAGAGCCCGCCGAGCGAGGCCGTGGCGTCGAACATCTCCCCCTGGATCTGGCAGGCGCGGTCCCAGGTCGGCTCCCGACTCGCGGTCGCGTCCATCGCGAAGATGAGGCGCCCGGTCTCGCCTTGGCCAACCGGTGCCGGCGCCGCTGCGACCCGGCGCAGGAAGGCATCCACGTCAGCGCTGTCGCCCTGACCCTTTGTCGGTAGCTTCCGATCGCGGCTCATCGCTGGTTCCCCCTTCTATATGGGGGCGACCGGCAGCCGCGCCAGACGCTCGGTCAACATGACGAAGAAGCCATCGGCATCGACCCGCTGCAGCACGTGGACGTTGGCGGGGGCACCGGTGCGGCCGTGCAGATCGCACACGGTCCGCCCGAAGCAGTGGCCGTCGCCCAACTCCACATCGACCCGCATATCGCGGCCCTCGAAGAGATCCGGCGCAATAAGATAGGCGATCACGCAGGGGTCGTGCATGGGCGCGCCGTGGTGATAGGCCTCGATGTTCTTCTCACCGTAGAGGTCGAGCATGCCGCAGACCGCCGCCGCCGGCGCAGTGCCGAGCGCACGGATCGCCTCCAGCCGGGGTGGCGTCGCGATCGCCTGATGGGTCACGTCGAGCCCGATCATGGTAAGCGGTACGCCCGCCTCGAACACCACGTGAGCAGCGTGGGGGTCGGCGTGGACGTTGAACTCGGCCGCCGGCGTGACGTTGCCGAGCCCGATCGCACCCCCCATGGTGACGATCTCGCGGACGTTACTGCAGATCGCCGGTTCTTTGACGATAGCGAGGGCGACATTGGTGAGGGGCCCGAGCGTCGCCAGCGTGATGGGTTCCGTCGCAGCCATTAGCGTGTCGACCAGAAAATCCACCGCGTGGGCCTCTTCTGCGGGGCGGCTCGGCTCCGGCAGGTCGGCGCCGTCGATCCCGGTCGGCCCGTGAATGTATTCGGCAGTCTCCGGCTCGCGCACCATGGGCCTGGAGCACCCGGCATAGACCGGCACCTCGGGCCGGCCAGCCAGGTCCCGTATTCGGCGCGCGTTGCTCTCGGTTCGCGCGAGCGGCACGTTGCCCGCGACGGCGGCAATGCCGAGCAGGTCGAACTCTTCGGCCGACGCGAACGCGAGCAGCAGGGCGACGGCGTCGTCCTGGCCGGGGTCGCAGTCGATGATCAGCGGTCGCGCGCTCATGGCAGTGCCGAATCATACCTAGCAGTGCACGCGCCGGATAGTACCTGAGATGGAGAGTGCGCGCCGGGCTCCGTGTGGGTGCGCGTCTCCCCTTCGCACGCGTGCTGGCGCGCTATTCGATCGAGTGACTGCCGCGGCTGCTATCGCGGTTCGAAGGCACGCGCCGGGCCGAGACCGGGCCGATGACCGAGACTTTGGAGGCTGCCGCAGTCAGCGCCCTTCCGCCATGCCTCGGCCGCTTCGCGCACGGCGTTCCAATCCAGCTCGAAGCCCAGTCCCGGCCCGTCGGGGACGGGCAGTCTGCCATCCTGCAATGTCAGATCGGGTTGTCTGACGATGTCCCAGGCGAGGAAATTGTTCATGTACTGGTTGCCGTCGTCCAGGTTGGGGGTCACCGCCGCCGCGTGGGACGCCGCCGCCGTCGTGATTCCCGTCTCGTGAAGCCCGTGGATGCAGACATCGATGTTGGCCGCCTCCGCGATGTGCGCCACCTTGCAGAAGCGCAGCAGGCCCCCGGTCTCGTGCAGGCCCACGACGATCAGGTCGGCGGCGTGCAGGCGGCAGATGTCGAAGGCATCGCCCAGCGCGATGACACCCCGGTCCGCCGCGATCGCGACCGGGCTCCCGGCCCGGACCCGCGCCAGCGCCTCGACGCTCTCCGCATCGATCGGCTGCTCCACGACTTCGATGTCGAACCGAGAAAGCCTTCGCATCATGCGGGTGGCCTGGACGGGGTGCCAGCGCCCGCTCGGATCGACACGCAAGCGTTTGTCGGGTCCGATGGCGGCCCGGACCCGGGCCACGATCTCGGCGTCCAGATCGTCGCCCCGTCCGACCTCGACGTAGATCACTTCGTGGCCTGAGGCCGCGAGCCGCGCGGCCTCGCCGGCAATTTCCTCGGCGGTCTCTCCCTGAGGGAAGCCGAAGTAGCACACCTCGTCGCGCACTGCGCCGCCCAGCAGGGCGTGAACGGGGCGGCCGGTTGCCTTACCCATGGAGTCCCAAAGGGCCATTTCGAGCCCGGCAAGCGATTTGCCCGCAAGTCTGGAGGCCCTGCTGGCCTCATCGTGCCCGAACAGCGCGTTGTAGGCCTCGTCAATCAGGCGGGCATTCTCGAAAGGACTGCGCCCAACGCAAAAATCTGCCGCGAGCGAAAGATGGGCACGAACGGCCTCGGCCGACGGCGTCGCGATCGACTCGCCATAGCCGACCACGCCCTCGTCGGTGTGGACCTCGATCAAGATGACCTCGGCGCCGTGGGTGACGCCCTCGGACCAGTGAAAGGGTTGCTCGTAGGGGATCCAGAGCGGTGTCGTGACAACCTCGCTAATCTTCATGTCCCCTCCTCCGGTGCGCGGCGCCGTCGGTCGCGGTAAACCGATTTAGGGGACAAGCAGAGCACCCTGTCCTCTGCGTTGCAGGGAGTGGACGCAAATCGTTCAAATGGTGATCTTTGGAGCTTACGGGCGGGGTGTTCGATAGCCACGATCTGCCCGTGTAGGGGCAGTTGGATTGTGCCGAACATTGCGCCGCCGAGCGTCGCCTCATGCAACGACGCAAGGATGCAATCGAAGGCGTCTCGTTCGCTCATGACTATTCCCCGATTACGGCCCTTTTCCCCCCGCCTTTTTGTTGGTGCAGAACTTCATCTCACGAACGATGGTGCAGTGTATCAGCCGAACCAAGCCCCGGGCGTCTTCGGACTAGCCGTGCCTCCTTCTCGACTGGTGAAACCCGCACCTGTAAGAGCGGACGCCCCGTCGCGCGGACCCATCGGATTAGCAATAGTAAATGAGCGCTGCTGATGATGCCATAACAGATATAACGACATAGCCGTGCCGGCATCCAAGGAGTCTCCACGCGCATAGCAATTCCACCCGTTCGGTCGGGAGACGGCGCGATGTGCTATCGTGAGTCATGACCCGATCCGGCGCCCGCGACGTGGCGCTCCTCGCCACCTGCCAGGCGCTCTTCCTCACCTCGATGTCCGGCGTGGTCGCCGCGGCCGCCCTGATCGGGCACGGCCTCGCCGATACCAAGGTGCTGGCAACACTCCCCATCGGCATCCAATTCGTGATGACCATGGTGGCGACCGTGCCGGCTTCGCTCCTCATGAAGCGCATCGGGCGGCGCGACGGCTTCACCGTGGGCTCCACCATCGG
Organism: Rhodospirillaceae bacterium; assembly: GCA_028819955.1. The sequence goes on from JAPPKP010000127.1 coordinate 11,722, forward strand.
GCTTGCCGGCGCGATTCTGGGTTTCTGGGCGATCATGGAAGCGAGCTTCGCGCTCTTCTGCGTCGCGCTCGCGCTGATCGGCGCGGCCAACGGCTTCGCCCAGTACTACCGCTTCGCCGCGGCGGACGCGGCGAGCGAGGCCTTCAGGAGCCGGGCGATTTCGCTGGTGCTGGCGGGCGGCGTGATCGCCTCGGTCGGCCCGCTGCTTGCCGACTGGTCCAAGGACCTCTTCGCACCGATCGCGTTCGCAGGTGTTTTCTCCACCGTGGCCGCGCTCTACGTCGCCACGCTGGTGGTCCTCCGATTCATCACCATCCCGCCGCCGGACGAAGAGGAACGCAGCGGCTCGGGCCGTCCCCTGCTCACGATCATGCGCCAGCCGACATTCATCATCGCCGTGCTCGGTTCCCTCGTCGGCTTCGCGATGATGACGCTGCTGATGACCGCGACCCCGCTCGCCATGAAGTACTGCGGCTTCGGCTTCTCCGATTCCGCGCAGACGATTCAGTGGCACGTGCTCGGCATGTTCGCGCCCGCCTTCGTCACGGGCCATCTGATCAAGCGCTTCGGCACGAAACGGATCATGGCCTGCGGAGCACTGTTGATCGGCCTCTGCGCCGCCGTCAATCTCCACGGCGTCGCGCTGATCAACTTCCACCTCGCCCTGGTCCTGCTGGGCATCGGCTGGAACTTCCTATTCACCGGCGGCACGACTCTGGTGACGGAGATTCACAGTCCGGCGGAAAAGGCGAAGACGCAAGCGGCCCACGACTTCACCGTGTTCACCGGCGTGGCGGCGGCGGCGCTACTCTCCGGCGCCCTGCACGAGGCCGTGGGCTGGCAGACGATGAACTACGCGGTTCTGCCGTTCCTCGGACTCGTGCTGGCGGGGCTCGCCTGGCTCGGCCTCAGCGGGCGGAGGGCCGCCGCTTCCACCGCCGCCGAGTAGAAACTTCCCGGCGTCGGGCTATCCGCCGCCGATCCGGGGCAGGAAGCAGACCTCGCTCTCGGGCGAGACTGCCGCGAACAGGTCGTCCTGGTGGATGTGGCCATCCACCGCGACGGCCATGCCCTCCTCCAGCTCGCGTCCGATACCCGCATAACGGGCCTCGAGCGCGCGGATCACGCCGCGAATGTCGGGCGCCTCGACCTCAAGCTCGGTCACCCCGCCCGTGTAGCGGGCGAGGCTCGAGGGCAGGACGACCCGCGCCAACGGGTCAGGCGCCGCCGTTTGCCCCGCCGTTGTCGAGCGCCTCGAGCAGCCGCGGCGGCGACATCGGCAGGTCGGTCATGCGCACACCCGTGGCGTTCTCGATCGCGTTGGCGACCGCCGCCATGGGCGGCACGATCGGGGTCTCGC
>JAPPKP010000139.1 GCA_028819955.1 Rhodospirillaceae bacterium
TAATCCGAGCGGATCAGCCCAAAATCGCCGCTGAAAGCCTGCGCCCGCTCAGCAGTCGCCCCAATGCTCGTTGTGGCCAGTCGGGCCGGTGGCGAACTCTGCCATGTTGAGCCCGCCGAGATAAATCGCGCCGCCGCGGTGAAGGCGGGCGAGGGCGGTACTATCGTGGTCCGGCATGAAGTCCTTCCGGATGCGCGAGCCACAGGTGGTGACGTGGCCCGCGCGGTAGAACATGTCCTTGTGGGCGAGGGGCACGCCGTGCAGCGGCCCCGGTGCCTCGCCCCGCGCGAGCTGTGCATCGGCCGCCGCCGCGCTCTCCAACGCCGCCTCCGCCTGCAGCGAGATGAAACAGTTGAGCACCGGCTGAAGCCGCTCGGCCCGAGCGACGGTCGCCGCCATGACTTCGACCGCCGAGAGCTTGCGTGTGGCGATGGCGTCGGCGAGCTCGACGAGGCTCAACAGGTGGAAGTCGTCGGTCATCTCAGCGCGCCGCCGTCTCGTCCATGGCAGTTGCGACATTTGCGGGCTCGCTCTCGAAGTCGAGCCCGGAAGCCGCGTCATCGGCCGCTTGAACCATCAGCTCCACGGCGGCTGCGAGAGCCGCTGCGCGTTCCGCGCTCGGCGGTTTGCGCCCGGCCGAGACGGCCTGGGCAGCGATGAGATCGGCGGAAATCCTGGCCATGCGGGGCAACTCAGCGGCACGGGGGTGCGGGACGGCCCTGTATACAGCACCGGGGCAGGGGTGCAATATGAGTGGGAGGCACCATATGGCCGGTGGGGACAGGGGGCCCCAGCATCGAACCGCGAGCGTGGCAATGTGGCTTGCGGCGGCCGAGCACGGCCGCACGCGCCCGAGGACTTGGAACAGTGCCCGCTCCTGGACCGCACGGGCGCCGCCCGAAGCCGGCGGCAAGGCATAGGGCTTGGCGTCCGCAACAGGGAGAGCGACGACCATGTCAGACGACGGAGCTAAGGGTGTCGTTCGGCAGTTTCTGGCCGCAATCAAGGGTGGCGACGGCCAGACCATGATGGGCCTGCTGGCCGAGGATGCGGTGGTGGTCCTGCCGGGCTCGTTCAAGGTAGCTTGGGCAGGCCGTTGGCAGGGACGGGAGCCGATCAAGCAGTGCTTCCTCGCAATCGGCGCGCTGCTGGACATCCGCGACCACACGGTGAAGCTGATGTTCGGCGAGGGCGAGCACGTGATGGTGCTCATCGACGAGACTTCGGCCGCCAAGAACACCGGGCGCCTGCTGCATCAAGAGACGGCGTGGTACTTCCGCATCGAGGACGGTGCCATCGTCCATTGGCAGGCGTTCGAGGACACCGAGCAGATCGCCTGGGTGTGGGACGAAGGCTGAAGACCGCATGAGGGAGAACCCGATGGATGCTCCGGGCCAGGTCACGTTGGCCCAGGCGGTGGCGGCCCTCGCCGAGGCTCCGGCGGGCGGGCGGCCTTACGCCGAGCTGATCGCCCGCGGCACGCTTCGGGTCGGACTCTACGCGCCGCGCGGGACCGACACGCAGCAACCCCACGACCAGGACGAGGTCTACGTGGTCATGAGCGGCCGGGGAACCTTTCGCAATGGCCCTGTGAGTCATCCGTTTCAGCCCGGCGACATACTGTTCGTGCCCGCCGGCGTGCGGCATGTCTTCGAGGATTTCAGCGACGACCTCTACGTCTGGGTCGTGTTCTATGGCCCGTCCGGCGGCGAGGCGGCAGGCTGAGATCCGTTCGCGACGGGACAGGCGGCAGAGGCAATGGCTGACGATGCGCTGATCGGAAGCGAAACCGGCGGCAGTGCTACGCGGGGAGCTGCCGGCGCCTCGCTCGGCCAGCGGTTTGCGGCGTGGTCGCGCCGCCGCGAACTCCCACGCTTCCTCGCCATCGCTCTCGCCGGTGCTGCGCTGACCTCGGGCGCGATGACCTATGTCACGATGAGCGGATCGGCACCGTTCCCTCCCGATCCACAGATCATCCTGATCCTGCTCAACGTCGATCTCGTGTTGCTCCTCTCGCTCGGTGCGCTTGTGGCTTCCCAGCTGGTGAAGCTCTGGACCGAACGCCGCCGCGGAGAAGCAGGCGCGCGCCTGCATACCCGCATGGCGGCGCTCTTCAGCCTTGTCGCCCTGACTCCGACGATCGTGGTCGCCGTGTTCTCCGCTCTGTTCCTGCACTTCGGGATGCAATCCTGGTTCAGCGAAAAGGTGTCGAGCGCGCTCAACCGCTCGCTGGTCGTGGCAGAGACTTACGTACATGAACAGATTGACGGCATTCGCATCGGCTCCCTGGCTGCGGCGATGCAGCTCAACGGTCAGGCCGTCAATCTCGCGCGGCAGCCACAGCTCCTACCCCGACTGCTGAACGAAACCGCTGCCGGGCTTTCGCTGACCGAAGCGGTCGTACTTCGCCGCAACGGTGACATACTGGCGCGCAACGACCTGGGCTTCGCCGCGGAAGTCGAGCCCATGCCTGAATGGGCCATGAACGCCGCGGCGGACGGCCGCCTGGTACTTCTGCCGGGTGACGGCGATCGTGCGCGTGCGCTGATCAAGCTCGCGGGTTTCACCAACGCCTATCTCTATGTGGCGCGGTCCCTGCAGCCCCAGGTGGTCGATCACACACGCCAGATACAGGCGGTGATGAGGGACTATCAGCGCCTCGAGGATGAGCGCTACGGCATTCAAATCACATTCGTGATGATCTTCATCCTGGTTGCTCTCCTGGTCCTGCTCTCAGCGGTGTGGCTCGGACTCAACTTTGCCAACCGCATAGCTCATCCGATCGGCGGCCTCATCGCCGTTGCGGACCGGGTCCGCACCGGCGAGCTCACGGCACGGGTCACCGAGCCCCCGCACGACGACGAAATCGGCTCGCTCAGCCGAGCCTTCAATCGCATGACTGGCCAAATCCACAGCCAGCAGCAGGCCTTGCAGGACGCCAACCTTCAGCTCGATGAGCGGCGGCGCTTTACAGAGGCGGTGCTCGCCGGCGTCTCGGCCGGCGTGATCGGCCTCGACGCAGACGGACGGATTACGTTGCCTAACCCGTCTGCGCTGGCACTGCTCGACGCAAGCAGAGGTGACCTCTCCGGCCGCACACTCGAAGATGCCATTCCCGAGATGGCTGAATTACTGGTCCGGGCGCAGACGCGGGCACTGCCCTTGGTCGAAGACCAGGTCGAATTGGTCCGCGGCGAGCGCCGCCGCACTTTGCTCGTGCGCATCGTGACCGAGCGTGCCGACGACCGCATTGACGGCTTCGTCGTCACATTCGACGACATCACCGCACTGGTCTCGGCTCAGCGGCGGGCGGCGTGGGCCGATGTCGCCCAGCGCATCGCACATGAGATCAAGAATCCCCTGACCCCGATTCAGCTCTCGGCTCAGCGGCTCAAGCGCAAGTATCTCGGCGAGATCAGCACGCAACCGGATGTGTTCGAGGACTGCACCGATATCATCGTCCGTCAGGTCGGCGATATTCGCCAAATGATCGACGCATTCTCGTCATTTGCGCGGATGCCGGCGCCGGTGATCGAACGGGCGGAACTGACAGGCATCGTGGAGCGGGCGGTTGTTCTGCACCGTTTGGCGAGCCCGGAGATCGCATTCGAGATCCAACGTCCCGACGACGACGTGTATCTCGAATGCGACGCTCGGCAGATCGGCCGGGCGCTCACCAACGTGCTCAAGAACGCCATTGAGGCGATCGAGAGCCAGGCACCAGACGCCAATGCGGCAGGACGCATCGTAATCACCGTGCGCGAAGTCGACGGGCATTGGCGGGTGGAGGTCCAGGATAACGGGCCGGGGCTCCCCGACGAGCTGCGCGACAGGCTGACGGAACCGTATGTCACGAACCGCGCGGACGGCACGGGCCTCGGCCTCGCCATCGTGCGAAGGATCATGGAGGATCACGGTGGCCGGTTGAACCTGGAGAACGGGGCCGAAGGCGGCGCTCGTGTCACGCTGGTCTTCGCCGCGGCCGGGATGGAGCACCCCGCGCCAATAAAGGGTTGAGAGCGGATGGCCCGCGATATTCTGATTGTCGACGACGAACCCTACGTCCGCAAGTCCATCGCCGGAATCCTCGAAGACGGCGGCTACGCGCCGCGCGATGCGGCCGACGGAACCACCGCACTCGAGGCGATCGACTCCGGGCCTCCGCCGGCGCTCGTCATCCTCGATGTTTGGATCGAAGGAAGCGAGCTCGACGGTATGGCCGTTCTGGAGGCGGTGATGCATCGCCATCCCCAGGTTCCCGTGATCATGATCAGCGGGCACGGAACCATCGACACTGCCGTCGCCGCCATCAAGAAAGGAGCCTACGAGTTCATCGAAAAGCCGCTGGATAGCGACCGGCTGCTGCTCACGGTAGAGCGCGCGCTGGAAGCGGCAGAGCTCAGACGCGAGGTCGCCGAGCTGAAGCTGCGCGCTGGCGAGACCAATGATTTAATCGGCTCCTCACCCGCGATCAAGCAGATCCGTACAATTGCCGAACGCGCCGCGCCGACAGACCGGCGAGTCTTCATCACCGGCCCCGCCGGGGCGGGGAAAGAGGTGCTTGCGCGTCTTATCCACGGCCGTTCGCGGCGTTCCTCTGGTCCGTTCGTCGTTGTCAACGCCGCGATGATGCGGCCCGACCACGTGGAGCTTGAGCTGTTTGGCAGTGAGGGAAACGGGCCCACTGACACCGGTTCGCGCAAGATCGGCACGTTCGAACGCGCCCATGGCGGCACGCTGTTCTTCGATGAAATCGCAGACATGCCGCTGGAGACACAGGGAAAGATGGCGCGCACCCTGCAGGCGCACACATTCGAGCGCGAAGGCGGCACGCAGCAGATCGAAGTCGATATACGCGTGATGGCGGCGACGACGCGCGACATGGAGAGCGAGATAGAGAAAGGGCGCTTTCGCGAGGACCTCTACTACCGGTTGCTGGTCACGCCTATCGAAGTGCCGGCGCTCCGAGACCGGCGCGAGGACATCCCGGAATTAGTGAGTTTTTTCATTGGTCAAGCGGCGGAAGGTGCTGGGGCGCCAACGCAAGAGATTGGCAGCGACGCGATGGCGATGCTGCAATCGCTCGACTGGCCCGGCAATGTGCGTCAACTCCGCAACTTCGTGGAATGGCTCCTCATCATGGCGCCGTCGCCCGCCAACGGGCCAATCGGCGCCGAGTTGATTCAGACGGCGCTGGGGCCGCCGTCCGCGGATTCGCACGCGCTTCCCGGCCCGGCCGACCTGATGATGCTGTCGCTCCGCGATGCTCGACAGCAGTTTGAGCGCAACTATCTCCACGCCCAGGTGAGGCGATTCGGGGGGAACATCTCGCGCACCGCCCAATTTGTCGGCATGGAGCGCTCGGCGCTGCATCGCAAGCTGCGCTCGCTCGGCGTTCTGGATCGCGAGCATGACGGCAACGGTGCAGACGGGGAGGGCGATGCCGCCCCTCACTCTACCGATACCCACAAGCTGACCGGCCCATGAAGATCATCGTCTGCGGCGCGGGTCAGGTCGGCGCCAGTATCGCGCGACAACTTGCCAACGAAGCGAACGACGTGACCGTGATCGACAGCGACCGGACGGTCGTGCAGCGCCTTTCCGACACGGTGGATGCGCGGGCGATCGTCGGCAACGCCTCGCTCCCTGACGTGCTTGAAGATGCGGGCGCCAGAACCGCCGAAATGATCGTCGCCGTGACCCACTCCGACGAGGTCAACATGGTGGCCTGCCAGGTCGCCCACTCGCTCTTCGACGTTCCCGAGAAAATCGCGCGCGTGCGGCACCAGAGCTACCTGAACCCGGCTTGGGCCGAACTCTATAGCCGCGACCATATGCCGATCGACCTGATCATCTCGCCCGAAATTGAGGTCGCCCGCGCTATCGAGCGCCGGCTACAGGTGCCGGGCGTCCTCGACATGATGCCTTTCGGTGGCGGGCGTTTGCGGGTAATCGCCGTGCGCTGCGAGGAAGGTTGCCCCATCATCAACACGCCGCTCCGCCAGCTCACGGAATTGTTCCCCGACCTCAACATTATGATCCTTGCGATCAGCCGGGATTCGCGTCTCATGGTGCCGCGCGGCGACGATCAGATGCTGATCGGAGACGAAGTGTATTTCGCCGTGGACTCCGACCATGTTGCGCGCGGCATGGCCGTTTTCGGGCACGAGGAGCCCGAGGCTCGCCGCGTGGTCATCATCGGCGGCGGCAACATCGGCTATTTCCTGACGCAGGAGCTGGAGGAGAGCCACCCCGGGCTGGACGTGAAGGTGGTCGAGCTCAAGCCCGAGCGCGCGCGCTACCTGGCGGAGCGGCTCTCCCGCGCCACCGTAATCGGGGGCGACGCGCTGGACCCGGAGATATTCATCGAGATCAATATCGGGTTGGCCCAGGCGGTGATCGCGGTTTCCAACGACGACGAGGTGAACATTCTTGCTGCGCTTCTGGCGAAGCGAGCGGGCTGCCGCACTGCGATTTCCCTGGTCAACAATTCCAGCTACGGGCCGCTGATGGGCAGCCTCGGTGTCGACGTTGCCGTGAGCCCGCGAGAATCGACGGTCTCAACGATCCTTCGGCGGATTCGGCGCGGCCGCATCTTGGCGGTGCACTCGATTCGCGACGGCGCCGCCGAAATCATCGAGGCCGAGGCGCTCGGCACCTCGCCCATCGTCGGCCAGCCGCTCGTGGAGACCAAGCTGCCTACCGGGATTATCGTCGGTGCGATCATTCGGGGCGATGAGGTCATCATTCCGCGCCCGCAGACGGTAATTCAGGAGCACGATCGGGTGGTGATGTTGGCTGCGGCTCGAGCGGTGAAGAAGATCGAGCAGATGTTCGCCGTGAGCCTGGAGTTCTTCTGACCGGAGGCCCGCTTGTCTAGAATCGCCTACGTGAACGGCCAATACATGCGGCACGACCAGGCGCACGTCCATGTCGAGGACCGCGGATATCAGTTCTCGGATGGCGTCTACGAGGTCGCTGCGGTCTTCGGTGGCCGCGTGATCGACGAGGAGCCGCACCTGGATCGGCTGGAACGGTCGCTCCGGGAGCTCAGGATGGATCTGCCGCTCCCGCGCAGTGCGCTCAAACTCGTGACCCGCGAAGTGCTGCGCCGCAATCGGGTGCGCGACGGCATGGTCTACTTGCAGATCACACGCGGCGCGGCGACGCGGGACCACCCTTTTCCCGAGGACGCGGAAGGCGCCGTCGTCCTCACCGCACGCCCGGTTCAATGGCCCGAGACGGCGGAGGCAGACCGCGGCGCCGAGGTGGTCTCGATTCCAGACGGTCGCTGGGGCCGCTGCGACGTCAAGTCGGTCTCGCTGCTTCCCAACGTGCTGGCCAAGCAAGAGGCGCGCGAGCAGGGTGCCTACGAGGCCTGGTTCATCGACCCGCAAGGACGGGTCACCGAGGGATCCTCCACCAATGCCTGGATCGTCGATGACGCCGGCCGCGTGGTCACCCGCGACCTCGAATCCAACATCCTCGGCGGCATCACGCGCCAGACCGTGATCCGGCTGGCGAGCGAGGCAGGGATCGAGGTCGACGAGCGAGCGTTCACGCTGGCCGAGGCTCAGGCCGCGCCCGAGGCCTTTCTCACCAGTACGACCTCTTTCGTCCGCGCCATCGTCCGCATCGATGGCCGGGTGGTCGGCACCGGGGAGCCGGGGCCCGTGACCCTGCGGCTGCGCGATCTCTACCTCACCTATTGCCGGGGCGGGCGCACGAACCGGTGAGAAAGCCACGTGCCATCCTGTTCGACTGGGATAACACGCTGGTCGAGAGCTGGGACATCATCCACGAGAGCCTGCGGCTCACCTTTCGCAATTTGGGGCGCGAGCCTTGGACGTTCGAGCAGACCAAGGCCTGGGTGCGTCGCTCCATGCGGGACTCGTTCCCGGACCTCTTCGGGGCCGACGCCGCGCGGGCCGAGCAGTTGTTTTACCGGCATTATCGCGAGCATCACCTGCACCAGCTGACCCCGCTCGCCGGCGCCCAAACAACCCTGGATGCGCTTTACGCCGATGGCCTCCCACTCGGGGTGGTCAGCAGCAAGCAAGGAGATCTGGTCCGGGAGGAATCGGCCCGGCTCGGCTGGGGAGGCTACTTCGGGCGCGTCGTCGGCGCCGAAGACGGGCTGGCGGACAAGCCCGCACCGGAGGCCGTGACACTGGCTCTCGAGGGCACCGGCATCTCGTCGGGCCCGGACGTGTGGTACGTGGGTGACACGGGCATCGACGTGACCTGCGCGCGGAATGCCGGCTGCACCGCCGTGATCGTCAGCGTCGACCCACCCCGCGACGGCGACTTCCCGCGCGTACCGGATCATCAGGTCGCCGACCACGCAGAGCTACATGGCTTCTTGCGGGCGCACGGAATCGCCATATAGTCAACAATGGCACGCTTGCATAGGTGTGTGTCGGGCGCCCGGCCCCTGGCAGGCGGGGGCAGGCAAGGATAGAGGAACACATGACTGCCAAGGGGTCCCACAGTCTCCAGGACGTCTTCCTCAATCACGTGCGCAAGGGAAAAATGCCGGTCACGATATTTCTCGTGAACGGAGTCAAGCTCCAGGGAATCATCACCTGGTTCGATAATTTCTGTGTCCTGCTCAAACGCGACGATCATTCGCAGCTTGTCTACAAGCATGCGATATCGACGGTTATGCCGGTTCAGCCGATACAGCTGTTCGATCAGGGAACCGACCCGGCAGAGGAGGACGATACGTAAGTGGCGGGCGTAAGCGTCCCACGCGACGTCAATTCGCCACCGCGCACCTGCGTCTTGCATCCGGCGCTGGCTCGCTCGCCGGCGGCCGGGCACGCGTGCGAACGCGTCCGGGAGCCGGAGAGCCGCCTCACCGAGGCGGTGAGCCTCGCCCGCGCCATCGACCTCGACGTCGTTGAGGCCGACGTCGTGCCCGTGCAGAGGCCGCGGCCTGCGACCCTCTTCGGCCCCGGACGGTTGGACGCGGTGGCCGAGACGGTTTCGGCCCACGAGTTGGGCCTGGTCGTGGTGGACGGCGCTCTGACTCCGGTGCAGCAGCGCAATCTCGAACGCGCCTGGCACTGCAAGGTAATCGACCGCACCGCGCTCATCCTCGAAATTTTTGCGGCGCGGGCGCGCACCAGAGAAGGCCGACTCCAGGTCGAGCTCGCCGCCCTCCGCTATCAGCGGAGCCGCCTGGTGCGATCCTGGACCCACCTGGAGCGCCAGCGCGGCGGCTTCGGCTTCGTGGGCGGGCCGGGCGAGACGCAGATCGAGGCCGACCGGCGCCAAATTCGCGTCCGCATCGGCCGGCTGGAGCGTGCGCTCGACGGGGTGAGGCGCACTCGCGGCCTGCATCGCGCCGCCCGCCAGCGCGTCCCCTATCCCGTGATCGCCCTGGTCGGCTACACGAACGCCGGCAAGACGACGCTCTTCAACCGCCTCACCGGGGCAGGGGCGATCGCGCGCGACCAGCTCTTCGCGACCCTCGATCCCACCATGCGCGCGGTCGTGCTGCCGTCGGGCCAGCGCGTCATCCTGTCCGACACCGTGGGCTTCGTCTCCGATCTTCCGCACGACCTGGTGGCGGCATTCCGCGCGACCCTGGAGGAGGTGGTCGCCGCCGACCTCATCGTGCATGTCCGTGATTGCGCCCATGCGGACAGCGCGGAGCAGCGCACCGACGTGCTCCGGGTGTTGACGGAGCTCGGGCTCGAAGACCGTCTCGGGCCCGGCGTCGTCGAGGTGCTCAACAAGCTCGACCTGCTTGACGCGCGCCAGCGCGCCTGCCTCGCGGAGCGGGGGAGGGAAGGGGGCAACGGCGTCAACGGCCACCTCGATCACCCGAGCGTCGTCGCCGCCTCGGCGCTCACGGGCGACGGAATCGACGATCTGGTCGAGGCCATCAACGCCCGGCTCACGGCGGCGCGACGCATCGTGGAGGTGCGGGTGCCCTATGCCGACGGCGCGACTCTGGCCTGGCTCTACCGCCACGGCGAGGTCCTGGAGCACGCCGACGACGATGGCGAGGCCCGCCTCAGGGTCGGCCTCACCCCGGCGGATGCCGGCCGATTGCAGCAGCGCCCCGGCGTCTCGCTCGCCGCCGCCCGTTGACCGATTGTCTCGGTCGCATTCGCTTCGCTTCATCCCTATTTTACAATGTGTATAATGGAAAGAACCACGCGTAATGGTCTGTAATAAATCGTTTTTGGTTATTGACTCCCGATGTGCATCCAGAGGGCAGAGACGAAGCCGCCAAGCCTCGCAAGCGCGCACCAGCCCGTCGAGATCACGGAAATTGAGCGAATTCGAGTGCGGAATAAACATAGAACGTATGCGAAACTCGCGCCGGAGCACACGAGCCGCCATCGGTCGGACTCGCTGTTGACACCGCCACGCCGCCTCCCTATTAAGCCCATTGAGCGTTAGCACTCACCTCGCGAGAGCGCTAACAGCAGCCGGGTGCGCAGCACTCGCAGTATTGGACATGGTCACGTCTCGGAGGGCGGCATGAACATCAAGCCTTTGCACGATCGCGTGCTGGTGCGGCGGATCGAGCAGGATCAGAAGACGGCGGGCGGCATCATCATTCCCGACACCGCCCAGGAGAAACCCCAGGAAGGCGAGGTCGTCGCCGCTGGCCCGGGCGGGCGCGGGGAGGACGGCAAGCTTACTCCCCTCGACGTCAAGGCGGGCGACCGCATTCTGTTCGGCAAGTGGTCGGGCACCGAGGTCAAGGTCGACGGCGAGGAGCTGTTGATCATGAAGGAGTCCGACATCATGGGCGTGATCGAGTAGATCGCCACTTTCTCGCGTTAGGCATCCAATCTGGAGCGATCGGCGATGGCCAAGAAGCAAATCCATCAAGCCGAGGAGGCCCGCGCACGCCTTCTCGAAGGTGTCGATATCCTTACCGACGCCGTTTCGGTCACCCTCGGCCCCAAGGGCCGGACCGTGGTCTATCAGACGGCGGGTGGCGACGGGCGCATCACCAAGGACGGCGTGACCGTCGCAAAGGAAATCGAGCTCGAGGACCGGATGCAGGACATCGGCGCCCGGCTCGTCCGCGAGGCCGCGAAGCACACCGAGAAGTCGGCCGGCGACGGCACCACGACCGCCACCGTTCTCGCCCGTGCGCTGGTGCAGGAAGGCGCCAAGGCGATTGCCGCGGGCATGAACCCGATGGACGTGCGCCGCGGCATCAACCTCGCCGTCGGCGCCGTGGTCGAGGAGATCGGCAAGCGCTCCAGGCGGGTGAAGACCCGCGATGAGATCACGCAGGTGGCGACCGTCGCCGCCAACAACGACCCGCTGGTGGGCGACATGATCTCGCAGGCCATGGAAGAGGTGGGCGAGCGCGGCGTCATCACCATCGAGGAGGCGGCCGGCATCGAGACCGAGCTCGACGTGGTCGAAGGCATGAATTTCGACAAGGGCTACGTCTCGCCCTACTTCGTGACCAACGCCGAGCGCATGACGGTCGAGCTCGACGATGCCTACGTCCTGGTGCACCAGGCCAAGCTCACCAGCATGCAGGGGCTGCTGCCGGTGCTGGACAAGGTGGGTCAGACCGGCAAGCCGCTCGTCATCGTCGCCGAGGACGTGGAGGGCGAGGCGCTGGCCACTCTGGTGGTCAACCGGCTGCGCGGCGGCCTTAAGGCGGCGGCGGCCAAGGCGCCGGCTTTCGGCGACCGCCGCAAGGCCATGCTCGAGGACATCGCCATCCTCACCGGCGGCGCGGTGATCAACGAGGAGAGCGGCATCAAGCTGGAGAATGTCGGGCTCGATCAGCTGGGCACCGCCAAGCGGGTCGAGATGAGCAAGGACGAGACCGTGATCGTCGGCGGCGGCGGCACCAAGAAGGCCATCAACGAGCGCTGCCAGCAGCTCCGCATGCAGATCGAGACCACCGATTCCGAGTACGACCAGGAGCGCTTCGAGGAGCGGCTCGCCAAGCTGGTGGGCGGCGTCGCCATCCTCAGGGTCGGCGGCAACACCGAGATCGAGGTCAAGGAGAAGAAGGAGCTGGTGGAGGACGCCATGCGCGCCACGCGCGCTGCGGTGGAGGAGGGCGTCGTCGCCGGCGGCGGCGTAGCCCTGCTCGCGGCTTCGCGCAAGCTCGACAAGCTGCAGGGCGCCAATTCCGACCAGGACCGCGGCATCGCCATCGTGCGCAAGGCAATCCGCTCGCCCGCGCGCCATATCGCGCAGAACGCCGGCGCGGACGGCTCCCTCGTGGTCGGCACGCTGCTCGACAAGCGCGGCGCGACCCAGGGCTACGACGCGCAGGAGAACCGCTATTGCGACATGATCGAGGCCGGCATCCTGGATCCGGCGAAGGTCGTGCGCACGGCGCTTCAGGACGCCGCCTCCATCGCCGGCCAGCTGATCGTGACCGAGGCCGGCATCGTGGAGATCCCCGAGAAGGCGCCGCCGATGCCTCCGGGCGGCGGCGGCATGCCCGGCATGGGTGGCATGGGCGGAATGGGCGACATGGGGATGGGCGGCATGGGTGGCATGGGCATGTAAGCCCGCACCGTCCAACGCGCAGAGACGGGGAGGGGGCCGCACGGCCCCCTTCTTCTTTGCGAGCGTCCTGCTCGCCGATTTCCCCTGCCGAGGCGCGTGGGTCAGCGGATCGGTATTCTTGTCCGGGATTCGCTGGGATTCGCCGGGATTAACTGGGATTCGCCGGGATTAACTGGGATTCGCCGGGATTAACTGGGATTCGCTGGGATTAAGCGGGATTCACCGGGATTGACTGGGATTAAGCGGGATCGGTGAGATGCCCCGCGTGCCCGGACGACGCGACCGCGCCCTGCCCGGCAGCAGATGAGGAGCCTGGCCCTGACCGGGACCGGGCTGCGCAGCAGCCCGGACGGCGCGACTGCGCCGCGCGCGCGTAAGCCAAGCGAGCGTCGCGCGGGCACGCGTGCGGAATCAAAGAGCGAGTGCCCGGCGCCTGAGGGAAATGAACAAGTCTCAGTAGAAGTCGGAGAGGGCCGCCCAGGTGCTGCCGAGTCCCCCC
>JAPPKP010000062.1:0-10823 GCA_028819955.1 Rhodospirillaceae bacterium
AGACCGCCGGGTGGTCGTAGACGTAGGTCTGGGCGACGCGCTTGTCGTAGGGCTGTCGCTGGACCAGGGCCGGGACCGGGCCGCCCGAGGCCGGACGGTAGATGTCGCAGGCGAGGTGCACGCCGTCCCGCATCCGCACCATGACATCGGTCTCGACCACGATGCCGGCGGCCTCGCGCGCATCCGTCATGTCTTGCCCTCCCCTTCGAGGGCGAGCCTACCCCGGATGTCTTGCCGAGGTCACCGGCGCCGGCCCTTCAGGTCACGGAGTGGCAGTGTCCATGCCAAGACAACCGGAGCGCCCGGCCTCAATGACACTGGTGAGAGTTCCGGACTAATCCGCCGTGTGCGCCGCGAGAAATTCTTCGTCGATGGTGACGCCGAGGCCGGGGCGGTCGGGAATTGCGATCATGCCGTCCACCACTTCGAAGCTTTCCTCGGCAAGATTGTGGAGCAGAGGGTTGGCGCCGAGAGAATATTCGGCGATGACTGCCGCAGGCGAGGCGGCCATGACCTGAAGCCCGGCGGCGAAGTTGAGCGCACCGCCCCAGAGGTGAGGCGCGAGCTTGATGCCGTGGCTCTCGGCCAGCGCCGCGATCCGCATGGCCTCGGTGATGCCGCCTGCGATGGCGAGATCGGGCTGGAAGTAGTCCACGGCCCGGTGCTCCAGCAGTTCGCGGAAATCGAAGCGGGTGAACTCGCTCTCGCCGGCAGCGATGGGGATGTCGCTCGCGGCCCGCACGGTAGCCATGCCGTCCCTGTCGTCGACATTCACCGGCTCCTCGAACCAGGCGAGACCGCAGCCCTCGACCAGCCGCACGAAGCGGAGCGCCTCCTTGACCGACATGGTGCCGTGGGCATCCACCATGATCTGGATATCGCAGCCCAGATGAGCGCGCGCGGCCCGCACCCGGCGCACCGACGTGATGACATCGCCGTCGCCGGCACCGACCCGCATCTTCACCGCGCCGAAGCCGCCGCGCGCGATGTAGCCCTCCAGCTGAGCCCCTATGGCCTCGGCCGGTGCCCAGCCGCCGGAGGCGTAAGCGGGCATGGCGTCCCGGCACTTGCCGCCGAGCAGCTGCCACACGGGCACCCCGAGGGAGCGGCCCAGGATATCCCAGCAGGCCATGTCGATGGCGCCGATGGCGCTGATCCGGCTGCCGCGGCGGTCCAGGACGGGGAAGGCCGGCCCCCGTGTTAGCGCGAAATGCGCGCGGTTGCCGTTATAGCCGAGCTCCCACAGCCGGCGCGGGTTGCGCGGGTCCTCGCCGATCAGCGCCGGGCCCAGATCCCGGTTGATCAGCGCGGCCATCGCCGCGTTGTTGCCCATGCTGCCGACCGAGGCCTTCGCCTCGCCCCAACCCACGAGTCCGCATTCGGTCTCGACCCGCACGATGGTAGCGTCGAAGAAGTCGGCGACGCCGAGGTCGCTCTTGTGCTGCTGCGCCTTGGGGATCGGCACATGCACCCAACGCGCCGTGATGTTCTTGATCTTCATCGGCGTTTTGGCCCTCGTTAGGCGGTCACTCGGCGCGAGGGACTTGCGGGCGTTGCAAGAGGGCGGAGAAGATCTCGTCTATTCGTTTGCGCAGCGCCTCGTCCTCGCGTGCGGCGTCGTAGATTGCGTAGTAATCGTCCTCGCCGATGCCTTCCGTCTCCTCGATCGCTCGTGCGATGTCCGCCTGCGCGTCGTTGACCAGGGCTTCGCGCTCGTTCTCGTCGGACGTGCTCTCGATGAGAGGACGCCAAGCCTCGATCCGTTTGCTGACCTCGATGGCAGCGGAAGCGAAGGCCTCCAGCATGGCATCGCTGTAGTCGTCCGCCGCCGCATGCGGACCCGGCGCGAGCGTCGCGACGGCCAAGACCAACGCGAATAGCAGGGCAGCGAGGGGCGAGGGGACGCGGCTCGAAGCAGGCCGCCTGAGCGCACTCTGGGCGACGGTTGCGCCGCTATTCAAGACTGCCGCCGCTGGGGTGCCACACCCTATTCGGCCGACTTGAGGGTGAAGGTCAGCGTCGCCATCGGCGCGTCTGAGGAGAACTTCCCGGTGCCCTTCAGGCTTGTGATGGTGCCTTGCGGAACGGTCGCCGCATTGTCGAACGAGAACTCCTCCCCCTCCTCGGTCCCCGCATCGTACGGATATAGATCTACCGTCAGCGCCTCGACCCAGCCGCCCTCGGCATCGAGCAGAGAGAGCCCGAAGACGCCGACGAACCAGTCCGGGCTCGGGGCGAGCATCGAAAGCAGGGTGATGCGGGGATGGTCGGCGGTCAGCACGACTGACTCGAATGTCGAGGAGTCGGTCGCGCCAGAGCCCGAGTCCTTGCGCAGCACGCTCAGGGCATTCGCCCCAGCCGCCTCGATCTCCTCGGAGAGGGCGGCGGTGCGCCCGCGCTCCGCCATGGACTCGATGCCCGCCGTGGCCGTGCCGCCGGCCTCCAGGAACGCCACATCGGCGTTGTGGACACCGCCGATCAGCGGCGAGAAGTGAGCGCCATCGGGGACGCCCCCGGGTGTGGCAGCGGTGGTCCAGGCTCCCGTGTACGTGACAGTGTAGGTAGCCTTGGGCCCGTCGTCAGACGCGTCGCCATAAGCCGCGCACCCTAGGCCAAGGGTGCCCGCAAGAAGGACGGCGAAGGCTGGCGTGAGACCACGCGCGAACGCTCGAAGTATGTGATCCGACTTACGATTGGCGGCCCTTGTCATGCTCTCTCGTCCCCCCGAAAAAGAACGCTCTCCACGCTATTCCGACATGCCGCATCTGCCAAGGACGGAAGCCAATTCTCATCTGGACCCAAGCAAACGGTCCGACATTGCCAATCTTCGGGGCCATACACCAATATAGCTTTCTCAAAACTGGTATAATAATTTCTTATAGTCGGGATTTGCGGACTAAGTCACCTGGAATCCGTGGGCGAAGGGGTCGGCCTCGTCCACGAAGATGGTGTTGAGCCCGGTGACGCGCGCCCAGCCCTCGATGCTCGGCACGATCGCGTCGTGATTGCCCACTTTCGCCGCGCTCTCGACCCGGCAGCGGAACAGGCTGCCGATGATGCTCTCGTGCACGAACTCATCGCCGGGCGCGAGCTTGCCAGCGGCTGCCCACTGCGCCATGCGCGCCGAGCTGCCGGTGCCGCAGGGCGAGCGGTCGAGCGCGCCCGAGCCATAGAAGACGGCGTTGCGCGCATGGGCGCTCGCATCTTGCGGCGCGCCTGTCCACATGACGTGGCTCACGCCGGCGATCGACGCGTCGTCGGGATGGACGCACTCCACCACCTCGTTGCAGGCCTTGCGCAGGCCGGGGCTCATCGCCAGCAACTCGGCCGCCGAGAATTCTTCCATCCCCGCATAGCCAGGCTGCGGGTCGACGATCGCGTAGAAGTTGCCGCCGTAGGCGATGTCCACCTTGAGAGGACCGAGACCGGGGCAATCCACGGCAACGCCCGACTCCGCCAGAAAGCTCGGCACGTTGGTGATGCGCACGGCTTCGACACGCGCGCCGTTGCGCCGGTAGCGGGCCTCGACACGGCCCGCCGGCGTGTCAAGCACCAGGGTACCTTCGTCACGCGGGCTGACGAGGCCGTGCTCCAACGCAATGGTCACGGTGCCGATAGTACCGTGGCCGCACATCGGCAGGCAGCCGGATGTCTCGACGAACAGCAGCGCGAGATCGGCATCGGGCGAGAGCGGCGGATAGAGCACAGCGCCCGACATCAGATCGTGGCCGCGGGGCTCGAACATCAGCGCCCGGCGGATCCAGTCGTAATCGCGGAGGAAGTGCCGGCGCCGCTCGCTCATGGTGGCGCCGGCCAGCGTCGGCCCGCCGCCCGCCACCACGCGCACGGGGTTACCGCAGGTGTGGCCGTCGATACAGAAGAAGGTGTGGCGCGCGTTCACGCCCCGCCCCCGCCGGCAACCTCCACCCACTGGCCGGTGGCCGCGGCCTCGACCAAGGCCTCCATCACGGCGATACCGTGAACGGCATCCTCCGGCGGAACCGTGAATTGGACCTCCCCGGCACAGGCTGCGGCGAACTCGTCGAGCTCCAGCCTGAGCGTATCCAGCGGCTCGATCGGCTCGTCGCGCCTGACCCCGTCCGCCGATTGCAGAATGAGCTGGCTGTTGTCGATCTGAGCGAAGGCGTTGCCGCCGGTGCCGTACACGTTGATGTACGAGGTGTGGGGGCAGGCGAACATTGTGCCGAGGTAGCCCGAGACCCCTGACTCGAAGAGGAACAGCACCGAGGTCGTGTCGTCGATATCGACCGGCACCGCGCGCCGGTGGGCCTGTGCTGCCACCCGCGCGATAGGCCCCAGCAGATAGACCAAGGCGTCGATCATGTGGATGCCGAGCCCAGTGATCGAGCCGGCCGGGCTCTCGATCTGGCTGACACGCCATTGCCCCGGCTTGTAGCTGAGCGCGCTCGGCACGGAAAAATTCGCCTCGGCATGAAGGACCGTGCCGAAGTCGCCCGCTTCCAGCATCCCTTTCAGCGCGCGGGTGGCGCTGTGCCAGCGCCGGTTCTGCCCAACCGCAAGCACGACGCCTGCTTCGGCGCAGGCATCCACGGCCGCCTGCGCACTGGCACGAGTGAGCGTAAACGGCTTCTCGCAGAAGACATGCTTGCCGGCCGCCGCCGCCGCGATCGCCTGCTCGGCATGGATGGAGTGCGGCGTGGTCAGGATGACCGCGTCGACCGAGTCATCGGCGAGCACCGCCTCGTAGGAGTCATGCTGGGCCGTGCCGTATTTCTCGGCGAAGGCCGCGCGCTTTTCTTCCGACCGGGAGAAGCAGGTCACAATGCGGATTGCATCGGATTTTCCTTGTGCGGCGTCCGCAAGCTCGTCGGACCACCAGCCCATCCCGATTGAGGCAGCGCGCAGCATGGCTTACACCCGGTTCTGTGACATTCTTGCCGACAGTAACATTCCGCCCCGCGCGGGCGAACCCGTTTCCCGGCGGCGGCCGTTAGGGTGCCGATGGAAGCCCTGGTCGGTGCCCGACTGCACACGCCGGAAGGAATCGTCTCCGGCCGCGCGCTGCTGCTGGAGAACGGCACCATCCGCGACATCGTGGCGGAAGACGCGATTCCCGCTGGAACACGGATCACGCAGCTTGCGGGCGGCATGCTCGCCGCCGGGTTCATCGATCTCCAGGTCAACGGGGGCGGCGGCGTCATGTTCAACGACGCGCCGACATCCGCGACCATTGGCACGATGGGCCGGGTCCATCGCGCCTTCGGCACCACGGCATTCCTGCCGACCTTCATTTCCGGCCCGCGCGCAGACATGGAGCGGGCGGTTGAAGCGGTGCGGGAGGCGCTCGATCGGGCGATGCCGGGGGTTCTCGGCATCCACTTCGAGGGTCCTCACATCAACCTCGCGCGGCGTGGGGCCCATGACGAGCGCGAGATTCGACCGCTGGCCGAGAGTGACATCGAGCTACTGGCCTCACTGGGCGCCGGGCGAACCCTTGTGACACTGGCGCCGGAGAGTGTGGAGCCCGCCCACATCACTATGCTCGCGGCGCGCGGCGTTGTTGTCGCCGCCGGGCACAGCGAGGCCAACGCCGACACCTTCGATCGGACCGCGCCAGAACTGACCGGCGTGACCCACCTGTTCAACGCCATGGGCCCGCTCGGCCACCGGGAGCTGGGTGCCGCCGGCATTGCGCTGACTCAGGACCGCCTCTCCTGCAGCGTCATCGCCGATGGTGTCCACGTGCATTGGGACGTGGTCCGTCTCGCCTGGCGTGCAAAGCCCCGCGGCAAGCTCCTCCTGATCACCGACGCGATGGCGCCCGTCGGGGCGCCCTCCCTCAATGAATTCAGCTTGGGCGACGAGCGTGTGCGCGTGGTGGACGGCTGCCTGCGCACGGCCGACGGCCGGCTCGCGGGTTCGTTGCTGGACATGGGGCAGGCGGTGAGGAATTGCGTCGCCCACGCCGGCATCCCGCTCGAAGAAGCACTCGCCATGGCCGCCGCCTATCCGGCAGACTTCCTCGGGCTCGCGGAGAGCCGGGGGCGGCTCGCGCCGGGGCTCCGCGCCGATCTGGTCTGGCTCGACGAGGCCCTCTGGGTCCGCGCCACCTGGATCGGCGGGGAGCGCAGCGACACAGCGGAGGTGCGGTAGGGCGCGATGCACATCGGCTTCGACATCGGCGGCACCAAGCTCGCCGCCATCGGCCTCGACGACGGCGGGCAGGAGCGTGCGCGCCTCCGCCGGCCGGTGCCGAGGAGCTTCGACGGCGTCGTCGACGCGGTCGCCGAACTGGTGGAGGAGCTCGCGTCTGCCGGCATGCGCGCGCCCAGCGTGGGCGTGAGCCTCCCCGGCGTCATCACGCGGGACGGCGAAATCAGCATGATCGTCAACCTGCCCTGGCTCGAAGGGCAGCCTTTGCGCCAAGCCCTGGAGGCGCGGCTCGGCTGCCCGGTCGCGCTCGCCAACGACGCCAACTGCTTCGCCCTCTCCGAAGCCACAGACGGCGCCGCCGCAGGGGCGGAGGTGGTGTTCGGCGTCATCCTCGGCACCGGCGTGGGCGGCGGGCTGGTGGTGCGGGGCGAGGCCCTGGTGGGCGCAAACGCCACTGCCGGCGAGTGGGGCCACAACCCGTGGCCGACGCCGGAGGGCGCGGGCGTGCCCTGCGCCTGCGGTCGCTTCTCTCAGGGTTGTGTCGAGACCTGGCTCAACGGGGCGGCACTCGCGCGCGACTACGTTGCACTTGGCGGCGGTGAGGCCACGGCCGAAGAGATCGGCACGCGAGCAGCGGCGGGGGAGGCGCAGGCGGCGGACGCCGTGGCCCGCTACGCCGAGCGACTGGCCCAGGCGCTCGCCGGCGTCATCAACCTGCTCGACCCTGACGTGATCGTGCTGGGCGGCGGCCTCTCGGAGATCGAGGCGCTCTACCGCCTGGTGCCCGCGGCCTGGGGCGCGCACGCAAGCGTCGCCCGGCCTGCCACCCGGCTGGTGCGCGCGCGCTTCGGGCCGGAAAGCGGCCTGCGCGGCGCCGCCTGGCTTACGCCCGGCGACGTCAGTGCAGTTGCGGAGTCTTCATGAACTCGTCGCGAGTGGCGCTCAGCACCCGCACCTCGTGGGGCTCGCCGTTGCGCATGACGGTGAGCGGCACGGCGACCCCCGCCTCGCCCACCGCCCAGACGCTGCGGAAGAGCTCGACGAGGCTGCCGACCGGCTGGCGGTTCACCGCGAGTACCTGGTCGCCGACCTGCAGTTCCGCCTGCTCGGCCGGCCCCTCCGGCGCGAGGCCGGCGACGACGAGC
The DNA here is from genome assembly GCA_028819955.1 of Rhodospirillaceae bacterium. The sequence goes on from JAPPKP010000062.1 coordinate 7,281, forward strand.
GCCTCGTCGACCTCGGTTACATAGGCCCCGAGCCAGGGACGGGGCGGGCGCTGGGTACGGCCAAGTGTCTGCATGTCGTCAAGGATCGGCGGCAGCAGGTCGATCGGTACGATCATGTTGCCGTCGAGCGTGTCGGCCCCGCCGCCGCCGGCGTGGCGCACCAGCAGCGAGCCGATGCCGACGAGCCGGCCGTGGCGGTCGATCAGCGCGCTCCCGCCCCAGTTGGGGTGCGGCGGAGACGTGAAGACAGCCTCGTCCAGCACGTACTCCCAATAGCCCGCGAACTCGCGCTTGGCGGTGACGCGAGCGTTCAGCGAGTGCCGCCGGCCGCCCTCGCCGGCCATGACTACGAAATCGCCGACCTCGAGGGCAGCCGACGATCCGAGCTCGAGCGGGGCCACGTTGAAGCGGCCGAGCGACTGCACCAGGCCGAACCCCTATTCGAAGTCGTAGCCCAGCGCGCGGCCTGCGAGAACGCTGCCGTCGTTCGCTGTCAGCCAGACCGATTCCGCCTCGGCGATCAGATAGCCGATGGTGAGCACGAGGCCGCTCGTGCCGATCAGGACCCCGTTGCCGGTCCTCTCGGTCCCCAGGATCCCGGCGGTGAACGCGTCCTCCGGGATGGTCGCGCGCAGGCCGACGACGGCACCGAGCGCGCCGTCGAGGTCGAAGGACACCTGCTCCGGCTTTGGCTGCGCCGAGAGCGGTATCTCCCAATCGAACTCTTCACTCATGCCGTCGCCTTTGGCCTGTGCCGCAAAACTATCCCGTCCCCGTCACGCGCTGGCAAGGGGCGCATCAGCCAGCGCCGCGCGGCTCAGCGGGAGCGGGAGCGGGCGCCGGGCCGCACGCGCGCTCATGCCTGGATCATCCCCGCCGGGATGGCCTCTCATTGGGGCGAGAGGTCACCCTTGAGCAGCATGTCGAAGGGAATGCCGTTGACGGTGACGGCGCCGTCGCGGCGCAGGTCGATCTCGTAGGCGTAGAGCGGCTCGCTGGCGCCCTCGTCGAAAACCGGCCTGCCGAGACCCTGGAGCAGGACCAGAAACGCCACTGCGTCTTCCTCGCCCTCCTCCACGGCCAGTTCCATCAAGTTGTCGAACCCGCGGATGCGCGCTTCCACGCGACCGATGATGCCGAAAAGGCTCGCCGGCTCGACGTTGAACGCGCCATCGGCACCGAGCTCGAACGAGGGTGCGGCGATGTAGATCTCCCTTAGCTCGATCGACGTGTCCGCCGCATCCATCTGGCCAAGCACGACATCGCCCGGCATGCCGAGTTCGGGTTGCGATGGATCGTCTCGTTCCTCCGGCCCGGACAGTGCTTCGAGGATTTGTCGAAACGGAAGCCGTTTCAGAGCAACATCAAGGGTGACCGCACGGGGAATGAGCGCAGGCGGCATATCGCCGGTGGTTGCCCCACTCACCATGAGCTCGACCACCGCCAACTTGGTCGCAACGTCGGCGTGCGCCCCGCGGTCGTGAGCATCGGTGCGCCAGTAGAGCCGGCCCAGCGCAAACTCGTGGTTGCCGGCCAAGCCCCAGTCGCCGTCGGTCACGGTCAGGTCGTCGACCGCGATCACCAGATCCGATCGCCCCCACGACGCTTCCATCAGGGACGCGATATCTTCGGGCAGCGCCTCCGACCCGCTCAGGAACACCGAGAGCGATCCCAATCCTCCATTCATCGCCCCGACGAGATTGCCGTCGACTCCATCGAAGCTGCTCGTGACATCGAGCTTGCCCATCAAGAGACCCTCGCTTCTGAAGTCCGAAAGGTTGAGCACCGATCGGCCCTTCCACAGGCCGTCAGTGTCTTCTGCAAGAGTGCTCGTGACGACAAGCGATGCCAGCGATGCCTCCAGGACTGCCGACATTCCCCTGATCTCGAATAGCTGGAGGTTATTCGCCTCGGCCTCGAACTCGGTTGCGAGTTCCAGATCGGACCGCCACGTGCCGGAGACCGATCCCTCGCCGATCTTGAGACGTTCGTTCGGACCTTCCATCACAGGCGGTAGCGCTGCCTCGAAATCGTAGGTGGTGTCATCTCGGGGCGTTATCGCGACCGCCAGGTCCCCGAGCAGCCACTCCAGGCGGGAGGTGTTGGGTTCCACAAGGCGCGCGCCGGGCAGATGCACGGTGACGGTGCCGTCCCCCTCCGCCGCCCACATGGGTTCGTCGAGCGAGAGCTGGAGATTGTCGGAGGAGCCGAAGCGCCGCTCCAGCCAGTCGGCAATGGCGAGGACGATCGGCCCGGCCGTGCTGTCGGGGTTGACCGGTGCGACGGGGATCGCGCGCGCACTCGGCGCGGGCGCGCCCTCCTCCAGCGCAGCGAGAGCAGCCGAAACCGGGAGCACCGCGCCGGCAAGCGTCAGCGCACAGGCGAGGACGGTGCTCGCCAGGATCCGTATTGCGCTCTCCATCCTCAAGGCCACGACGATCAGTCGATCCGCGGAATGTCTTCCGTGGGCGTCGTGATCGCGGTGTAGAGGTCGGGACGGCGGTCGCGGAACATGGGCCAGGTGCGCCGGGCCTCGAAGACGCGGTCACGGTCGAGGGTCGCCGTGATCGTCTCGTCCCCCTCGTCGCCTGCCTCGGCGAGCACCTCGGAATCGGGGGCGACGATCATGCTGCGACCGCCGAAGGTCCACTCCCCCTCCAGCCCCACCTTGTTGCAGGGCGCGAAGTAGACGCCGTTCTCGAAGGCGCGGGTCTGCATGGTCTCGCGCCAGCAGGCGACCGCCGGCGCCGCGAAGGGAACCACGATCAGCTCCGCCCCGTTGACTGCGGCGCAGCGCGCGGATTCGGGAAAGAACGTGTCGTAGCAGATATTGATGCCGACCCGCCATTCGCCGATGCGGAATACGGGAAAGTGAGAGCCATAGCGAAAATAGATCTTCTCCAGGCTGCGCACCGCCGCCGGGTGCGCCTTGCGGTAGCGCCCGAGAATCTCGCCCGAGGGGTCGATCACGATGGCGCTGTCGTAGCAGAGGCCGGCGGACGCGGCCTCGAAGATGGTGGCGATGACGTGGATGCCGTGCTCGCGCGCCTTGGCGCGCATGGTCGAAATGGCGATGCCGTCCTCGCCCTCCGCCTCGTCGATATGCGCGTAGTCGCGGTACTGAAAGACGTAGGGGTGGTTGAAGAATTCCGGCACGACCACGAGATCCGGTTTCTGGGCCGCGACCGCCCGGTCGATGTAGCCGGCCGCGCGGGCCACGTTCTCCCCATGATCGGGCGTGCTGTTCATCTGGATCAGGCAGAGCTTCATCGCCCTCACTCCGTGCTGTGCCGCTCACCGGCGTCACCCCAGACTAGCGGGATTCTCGGGCCTCGGGGTAGGGCATCAATGTGGCAATACTATGCCCACGCGCTACTCTGTGCGGGTGGCGCCCACCGGCGCGACCGGTTCTCGAGCAGCCCCGGCAGGATGTCGTCGATATCGCCGATGGGAAACGCGTCGTCGGCGCCGTGGCGCTCGCATGCCCCTTCGAGCCCGAGCCGGGATCCGTGCCACTGCTCCGCCGTGGGGTCGCGCTCCCGG
>JAPPKP010000062.1:10833-12929 GCA_028819955.1 Rhodospirillaceae bacterium
CGGGCGTGCTGTTCATCTGGATCAGGCAGAGTTTCATCGCCCCTGCTCCCGTGCTGCGCCGCGCGCAGGCGCCACGTCAGACTAGCGGGTTTCTCGTGCGTCCGGGTAGGAGATCAATGTGGCAATACTGTGCCCAAGCGGTAGGCTGTGGTAGCCGTGGCCGCCGGAGCGGCCCGATCTTGAGCAACGAGCGGGACGGATGCAATGAGCCAGGACGTGCTGACCACCGCCGTCGTCGGCAGCTATCCCCAGCCGGAGTGGCTGATCGACCGTGACAATCTGGTGAACCGGCTGCCGCCCAGGGTGCGCGCGTACGATATCTGGCGCATCCCTCCCGAGCATCTGGAGGAGGCGCAGGAGGCGGCGACGCTGGCGGCGATCCGGGACCAGGAGCGCGCGGGCGTCGACGTCATCAGCGACGGCGAGATCAGGCGGGAGAGCTATTCCAACCGGGTCGCCACCGCGCTCGGCGGCATCGACAAGGAGAGGATCGGCACGCACATGGACCGCACCGGGAACCCCGCGCCGGTCCCCCTCGTCTCGGGGCCGATCCGGCGCGAGCGTCCCATCGAGGTGGAGGACGTCAAGTTCCTGCGCGCCAACACGGAGCGCACGATCAAGATCACGCTGCCGGGTCCCTTCACCATGACCCAGCAGGCGGAGAACGCCTACTACCCGGACGACGAAAGCCTCGCCATGGATTACGCCGACGCGGTGAACGAGGAAATAAAGGATCTCTTCGCCGCCGGTGCCGACATCGTGCAGCTCGACGAGCCCTATGTGCAGGCCAGGCCCGACGCCGCGCGCGCCTATGCGGTGAAGGCGATCAACCGGGCGCTGGAGGGCGTGAACGGCAAGACCGCGCTGCACCTGTGCTTCGGCTACGCGGCCGTGATCAAGACGAAAAAGCCCAGCGGCTATTCCTTCCTGCCGGAGCTGGAGGCGGCGGCGGTGGACCAAGTCTCCATCGAGGCGGCCCAGCCGGGCCTCGACCCGGCGATCCTCGCCCACCTGCCGTCCAAGGAGATCCTCTACGGCGTCATCGACATGAGCGATCCCGCCATCGAGCGGCCGGAGACGGTAGCGGAACGCTTGCGGGAAGCGCTCGCGGTGGTGCCGGCGGACCGCCTCGTCGCCGCACCCGACTGCGGCATGAAGTACCTCGCGCGCGAGACCGCGTTCGGCAAGCTCAAGGCGATGGTCGACGGCGCCGCCATCGTTCGCCGCGAAGTCGCGGGATAACGGCCCGGATCACGCGCCCTCTTGTGCGGCGTCCTCGTCGCGGGTGGCGAGCGCGACCATCGCGTTGAGCAGCACGTCGCAGCCGGCGGCGATGTCGGACTGCGTCGCCGCCTCGATCTCGTTATGGCTGATGCCGTCCTCGCAGGGGATGAAGATCATGCCGGTGGGGGCGACGCGGGAGACGTAGACCGCATCGTGGCCGGCGCCCGAGGTGATCGGCTGGTTCGCATACCCGAGGGATTCCGCCGCGTTCTGCACGGCGCCCACGCAATCGGCGGCGAACTTGATGGGCGGCGAGTGCCAGATCTCCTCGAAGGCGATCTCCAGTCCGCGTTCGGCGCCCAGCGCCTCCGCCTGGCGTTGGGCCTCGGCGGTCATCGCCGCGAGCGTGTCGGGGTCCGGGTGGCGCAGGTCCACCGAGAAGTAGACCGAGCCGGGGATGACGTTGCGCGAGTTGGGGCTCACCCGCATGACGCCGATGGTGGAACGGGCGTCCGGCGCGTTGTGGAGGGCGAGCTGGTCGATCGCCGCGACCAGCATCGCGGCGCCCACCATCGCGTCCCTGCGGCGCTCCATCGGCGTGGTGCCGGCGTGGGACTCCATGCCGGTCACGTTGACGTCAAACCAGCTGATGCCTTGCACCCCCTGCACGATGCCGATGGTCTTCTCTTCCGCTTCGAGGATCGGCCCCTGCTCGATATGGGCTTCGAAGAAGGCACCGACCTCGCGCCCGCCGCACTCCATCTCCCCGGCGTAGCCGATGCGCTCCAGCTCTTCGCCGATGGTCTTGCCGTCGACATCGGCGCACGCGAGGCCCTCCTCCAGCGTGAACACGCCGCCGAAGACGCCGGAGG
>JAPPKP010000282.1 GCA_028819955.1 Rhodospirillaceae bacterium
GCGGCGCCTGCCGCGGCGATCTCGTCCTCGGCCTGGAAGGTCACCACGTCGTAGGCCTTGAGCCGAGAGAGCACGTGCAGCACGGAGGACGCCGGCGTGATCGGGTAGGAGCTGAACACCAGCTTGAGCCCGGCGAGCTGCGTTCCGGCCACGAGGCCCCAGGCCAGCGCCTCGGTCCCGGTGACGGTGCGGTAGAGCCCCGGCCGGAAGGTCGCCGGCTTGATCTCGTAGACCAGGGCACCGTCGGGTAGCTCGGCCGTCTCGCCGAAGGCATGGCCCGCCTTGAGGCAGGCAATATTGGCGGCCGCGATGTTGGGCAGCTTATTGAACTTGGTGCCGAGCCACTCGACCGTCGCGGCCACGTCGCGGTCGTACATCCAGTAGATCAGGCCGAGGGTCCACAGGTTCTTGGCGCGAAGCCCCTCCTTCTTGGTGACGTCGCACTCCTTGACCGCCTCCAGCGTCAGCTTCGAGATGTCGATGGCCATCACTCGGTAGCGGGAGAGGCTGTCGTCGTCGAGGGGATTGGATTCGTAGCCCGCCTTCTGCAGGTTCTTGTCGGTGAAGGTGCCGGTATCGACGATGACCAGGCCGCCTTCCCTCAGCTCGGAGAGATTGACCTTGAGCGCGGCGGGATTCATGCAGACGAGCACGTCGGGCAGGTCGCCCGAGGTCATCACGTTGCGCGAACCGAAGTTGATCTGGAAGGCGGAGACACCGTAGGTGGTGCCGATCGGCGCCCTGATCTCGGCCGGGAAATCCGGGAAGGTGGTGAGATCGTTGCCGGCGAGTGCCGTGGTCTCTGTGAAGCGCCCGCCGGTCAGCTGCATGCCATCGCCGGAATCCCCGGCGAAGCGTATCACGGCCGATTCCAGCTCCTCGCGCGGCACCTCCTCAAGCGTCAATGCTGCTTCTGCCATGGCCCTGTCAGTCTCCGTGAGGCCCGCCGAGTCAGCCGACTGCGGTGGGACGAATCACTTACTCCCACCAGCCCCCGATGTCCAGTGGTCGGACCTATTCAAGGCTGGTCCGCTGACAATTCCGCGCGCCGTGCATCGTGGTCCGGTGGCGCGTCAGGCCCCAAGACTCCGCGATGTTGTTGGGTGCTGGCAAAGTGAAGCACGACATAGCCGAGTATGCCATTTTCTCATGGCGCGAGGAGCCGACTGATATAGTATTTCCGGGGATGCACTGACTGTCGGTTTGTAGGGCAGAATTCCAAGGTCCGGGTACCATAGACAACGAAAGAGGATTTTCGCCGAGGGAGGGACCTCACCATGAGCGCACCATCTCGTATCAGTCTCATTGCCGGACTGGCACTCGTCGCATCGGTGGCCTGCGGGCAGCTCGCGAAGGCTGACGAGGGCACAGCCACTTCTCCATTTGAGGGGAGGATCGAGAGCGAAGAGCAATATAGAGCTGCCCTTGTCGGAAAGAAGGTTGATCTGGGGAATGGATATGCGGTCAGTCACGCAGACGGGAGGATAACAGGAAAAGTCGGCAACAAGAGATTAACCGGGAAATGGGCTTGGAAAGGAAAATACTTTTGTAGAATTGTTAGACTCGATGGCGAAAAAATGCCTTTTGATTGCCAAGTGCAGATTATATCGGGCGACGAGTTGACCGTCATACGCAAGAAGGGAAAGGGGAAACGCGTTACTTACAAGATAATTGGACCTGAATGATAGAGAGTACTGGAGAATATTGCAAGTTGCGGCGAATCGTCTTTTGTTCCCTGCTTTCCAAACGTTGGAGTGCCCGCCATTCTACATTGCGTTTGCCGAATAGTCTGCTGATGTTCCGAGGGCCGCTTTCCACTCATCGGCGAAGTTCGACACGGCCTAGGCATATTCGGCTTGAACGCGCTGGATAGCGGCGGCGCGCTGCTCGTCCAGAACGGCCAGGAAACCCTCGTGCCGGCAGAGCTTGCGGCGGTGTGCCCCCTTGGCGGCGGCCACGACTTCGGGCCGGGACACGGCGAATTCACTATGCAGCCAGGCCCAGACGGTCGATGGCGGGGCCAGCCTTGACGATTCAAACGCGGTCAACCTATGGTTCGCGCGAGGGCCAATCGCTATTGCGCATGCGGGTGAACAGTTGACGGAACGCACCGAAGAAGCGGCGAGTCCGTTGCTCGAGGCCCATGGAATTTGGAAGTATTTCGGTGCGGTTACGGCCTTGCGCGATGTCGATCTCGAGCTTTGGCCGGGCGAGGTGCTCGGCGTCGTCGGCGACAATGGCGCCGGCAAGTCGACCCTCATGAAAGTCCTGTCAGGCCTGCACCCGCCGAGCGAAGGACAAATAATCTTCGATGGCCGGCAGGTTCAGTTCAGCAGCCCGCGCGATGCCCGCGATCTCGGAATCGAGATGGTTTACCAGGACCTGGCCCTTGCCGGTAACATGAACGTTGCCGAGAACATCTATCTCGGCCGCGAGCCGACGCGCAGAGTGCTCGGCGGGCTGATGTCGCTGTTCGACCATCGCGCCGGGCGGGAAAAGGCAAAACAGCATCTCGACAACCTGAAAATCCACGTGAAGAGCGTGGAGCAGAAGGTGGAGGAGCTGTCGGGCGGCCAGCGGCAGGCGGTCGCGATCGCGCGCTCGATCGCTTTCCAGGCGCGCATCGTGATCATGGACGAGCCGACTGCGGCGCTTGCGGTAAAAGAGGTCGGCAAGGTGCTCGATCTCATCATCGGCCTGAAGAAACGCGGCATTTCGGTCGTGATCATCAGCCACCGCATGGACGACATTTTCTACGTCTGCGATCGGGTAATGGCCCTCTACCACGGAACGAATTTCGCCGAGGCAAAGCTGGCCGAGACCACGCGAAGCGAAGTCATCGGCTGGATCATGGGAACGAAGGAAAACGCGAAGGAACCGGCGCATCACCGTGTCGCGTGATCCCGTCGGCACCGAGCCGGAGTTCGAAGACACGGACCCGCTTCGGGTCAGGCTCATGCCGTTCCTCGACCGTTTCGGCATCCTGATCGTCATCATCGTGATGTGCGTGGTCCTGTGGGCCCTGCAACCCGACGTGTTCTTTTCGTGGCGCAATATCACGAACATCTTCAAGCAGACGGCAGCCAACGGAATGCTGTCGATCGGCATGTTCCTGGTGATCCTGACAGCCGGAATCGATCTCTCGGTCGGTTCCGTCCTGGCACTGGGCATGATGACTCTCGCGGTGACCAGCGCGTCCGGCGTTCCCTGGCCGGTGGTGCTGGTGCTCTCGCCGCTGGTGGGGCTTGCCGCGGGCTTCGTGAACGGCGTCGGAATCACGAAGCTTCGCATGCCGCACCCGTTCATCATGACGTTGGGCATGCTGTTCATGGCCCGCGGACTGGCGAACCTGATATCCGGCGGCGTGCCCTATTCAGGGCTGCCCGACCCGGTCCGGTTCCTCGGATCGGCCCGTATTTTTCTCGGCGAGATCGACGGAACGCGATTCAACTTGCCGGTCGTATTTCTCTTTACCGTCGCCGTTTACCTGGTTTTCTGGGTCCTGCTGGAGCACACGGTGTTCGGCCGGCGTGTCTACGCCATCGGCGGCAATCCGCAAGCGGCCAGAGTCAGCGGAATCAACGTCGACCGCACGCTGATCATCGTCTACTCCATATGCGGATTCATGGCCGGCGTCGCCGGGCTGATCATGGCCGGGAGGACCAATTCCGGGTTTCCGAATGCGGGCCTGGGCATGGAGCTCGAAGCGATCGCCGCCGTCATCATCGGCGGGGCGAGCTTTTTCGGCGGCCGCGGGCAGGTGCTCGGCATCTTCGGCGGCGTGCTGATCATGGGATTGATCAGGAACGGTCTCAACCTGAACGATGTCAGCTCGTTTTGGCAGCAGATCCTGATCGGCGCGATCATTGTGCTCGCGGTGTTCATCGACGTGTTGCGGCGCGACCTTGGCACCCGCCACTAGAGACAGTAGATAGGTACGATCCTGACTTGGTTGAGCGGCCCGTGCTCGGGACGCTGCGTTCAGCCATGTCGGCTAACCCATTCTGGAGGGACACGACAGTGAACAAGCTACAAGCTGGAATCGCCGCAGTCGCGGCAACGGTTGTGCTCGGCGTGGCCTCGATGGTCGCGGCCGAAGAGACGATTCTCGTCAGCATGAAGGGCCCGGGCGCCGGCAACCCGTTCTGGGCCGCCGTCGAGCGCGGTGCAACGGAGAAGGGTGCCGAGCTCGGCGTGAACGTCGTCGTGCTCGCACCGCCGACCGAATCCGATGTTGCGGCGCAAATCGCGCAGGTGGAGGACCAGCTTGCCAAAGGCGTGAGCGGTATCGTCCTTGCACCGACCGACCCGAACGCATTGGCTCCGGTCGTGGACGAGGCGATCGCTGACGGGGTTCCGGTGGTGTTCGTCGATACGAAGGGCTCGAATGCCGGCGTGACCTACATCGGCACCGACAACCAGGTGGGCGCCGCCCTCGCCGCCGAGCACATTTGCGCGAACGTGGCCGCCGGATCCGACGTTGCCATCCTGCAGGGCATCGTCACGCAGTCGACAGGCAAGGCGCGCGCCGATGGCTCGAATGCCGGCCTCTCCGCCTGCGGCCTCAACATCGTTGCCGAGCAGACCGGTGAATGGGACCGGGCGAAAGGGCTGGCAGTGATGGAGAACATCATCACCGGCAATCCGAACCTCATGGCCGTCTTCGCCAGCAACGACAACATGGGCCTGGGCGCGATCGAAGCGCTCAAGAACGCGGATATGCTGGACCAGGTCTTCGTGGTCGGCTTCGATGCCAATCCGGACGCGGCCGCCAGCGTCCTGGCCGGCGAGATGTCGGCAACCGTCGCGCAGAATCCCTACAACATGGGTGCGATCGGGGTCGAGAGCGTCATGACGCTGATCGGCGGCGGTGAGCTTCCTCCGATTATCGATACCGGCACGGTCCTCGTGACCATGGAAAACGCGGACGCCTTCAAGTAGGAACCGTCACTCTCCCGCCCGGGCCACCCATCCCGGGCGGGAGCATTTAGGGCCCCCAGGACCCGCTCTCTGTCGGGCAACGGCGCCGGATAGCGCCACTCAGCCGGCAGCGCGCTGCTCGTCCAGGACGGCCAGGAAGTCCTCGTGCCTGTAGAGCTTTCGGCGGGGCGCCCCCTCGGCGGCGGCCGCGATTTCTGCCGCCTCGATCCGCTGCCAGTCCCCGAAATCGACCCAGCGGTGCCCGCGTGCGCGCAGCAGCCCCTCCAGCGCCTCGCGGCCGGGCTTACCGCCCGCGCCGAGGTCGTCGACGATCTGCTGGGCGGCATCCCGGCCATCCGGCTTGTTAGTGCCGATCACCCCGGTCGGGCCGCGCTTGATCCAGCCGACCGCATAGAGGCCAGGGCCGACCCGGCCCTCCTCGTTCACCACGACGCCCTGCCTGTGGTCGAAGGGCGCACCGTCCACGGGCAGTGAGAGGTAGCCCACGGCAGCGACCACCAGGCCGCAGGCGATCTCGAAGTGCTCGCCGGTGCCGACGGCGCGGCCGTTTTCGACCCGCGTGCGCTCGAAGCGCACCGCCTCCACACGCTCGCCACCCAGGATCTCCACCGGGCTCGCGAAGAAGACGAAGTGCACGCGCTTGGGCTTCTCGCCGGCCTCCCGCCCGGCAAAGGAGCGGAGCGTCTCGAGGTTCTTCTCGCGCACGCGCCGGTCGCGCGGCGACATTTCGCCCGTGACCTCAACGGGCAGGTCGGCGGCTGCGACCTGGGGCACGCATTGCTCCAGGTGGCCCATTTCGCGCAGCTCGACATTGGTGAACTTGGCCTCGACCGGGCCGCGCCGCGCGACCATGTAGACGTCGCTGATCGGCGCGCCGTGGATCGGGCCGGCGGCGTAATCCGGCAGGTCGGTCGCCGCCATCTCCGCCGGCGTCTTGACCAGCACCCGCGCCACGTCGATGGCGACGTTGCCGGCACCGATTATGACCACGCTCGATGTGTCGAGATCGGGCGTGCGATCGACGAAATCGGGATGCGCGTTGTACCAGTTGACGAAGCTCGCGGAGCCGACGACGCCGGCCTTGTCCTCGCCCGGAATGCCGAGCCTGCGGTCGTGGGCAGCGCCCACCGCCAGCACGACGGCGTCGTACATCTCGCGTAGCTCGTCGAGGGAGAGCGCCTCGCCGATATCGACATCGCCGTAGAAATTGACGCGGTCGTCCGAGGCCGTGCGCGCAAAGCCGCGCATCACATTCTTGGTCTTCTCGTGATCGGGTGCCACCCCGAAGCGGATCAGGCCGTAGGGCGTCGGCAGCCGGTCAATGATGTCGATTTGGCACTCCGGGTCGGCCTTCAGAAGCGAGTCCGCCGTATAGAAGCCCGCCGGCCCTGAACCGACGATCGCCACGCTAAGCGTCATGTCCCCCCTCGCCTCCCCGGCACGCCGCCGACACGGGCGGCGACGCGGCGCGCACTATGCCAGCGATGCTCCGCAGTTTGAATGGTTTTCCGCATGGCTCCGGGCTCGGCCGGCATACCGCCCTGCCGCGCCTTTCCTTGTCCGGGCCTGCCGGCGCACCATAGGATTGAAGCGGGGCGTCAAGAGAGCGAAAGCGGTGTCATACGCGGTGATACGCCGCCGGCCGGCGGCACGGGGCGGAGACGAGACCAGCGGCGCCACGCCGTTCGTGATCGAGGAGAGCGCCGCCCACCTCGTATCGCTGGCCTCGCGTCTCTTCTCCCGCGCGCTGCAGGAGCGGCTGGGTCGCCACGGGGTCTCGGTCGCGCAATGGTCGATGCTGCTGCTGCTCTGGGAGGAGGAGAGCCTCACCCAGAAGGAGCTGAGCCGCCGGCAGCAGATCGAAGAGCCCACGACCGCGCGCACCCTGCAGCGCATGGAGCGCGACGGTCTGATCCGCCGTGTGCCCGACCGGAGGGACGGTCGCCGGCGGCGCGTGGTGCTCACGGAGCGCGGCCGCGAGCTCTGCGGCGAGCTGGTGCCGGCCGCGCTGGAGGTGAACGCGCTCGCGACCCACGGCCTCTCAGAGGACGAGAAGAAGCGCCTCCTCAGCCTGCTCGGGTACGTTGTTGCGCGGCTAGGCTGAGCGGCCCGCCGGAGGGACTTCCGGCGTCAGTCGAGCCCCGGAACCGTGAAGATCTGGCCCGGATAGATGAGCGCCGGGTCCTGGATCTGACTGATGTTGGCCTCGTAGATCTCGGTGTAGTGGACGCCGCCGCCCAGCGTGCGCCGGGCGATGCGCCAGAGGCTGTTGCCCGGCTGCACCACCACGATGGCATCGCCCAATGTGAGCAGCTCGGGCCGGGCCCGGACCAGGGGGGTCTCGATGCGGGCGAGAACCACACCCGCCGGATCGATCTGGTCGACCCTGAGCGTATAGCTGCCAGGCTCGACCCTTGCGTCCGGGTCGAGCTCCCAGTCGCCCGCGGCGTCGGTCTCGACGGTCCCCACGTGCCGGTCATCGAGATAGACGTGGAGGTCCACCTCCGGCTCGCCCTTGCCGGTGATGGTGATGTCGCCCTCGTCGTCGTAATCCACCGTATCCACGACCAGCGGGCCCTGGTCCTCCTCCTCAGCCGGGGCGGCGGGCTCGTCTCGGGCAGCGTCCGAGACGGCGCCCGTCCCGGGTTCGTCGGAGCCTTCCTCGTCCAACTGCACGTCGTCGGTGGGAGCGGCAGCCGTCATGGTCTCGTCCGGGTCGGCTGCTTCGCCGGTGCCCGCTTCGCCCGGACCAGCCGGGTCCCGGCTGGCCAAGTCCATCGGCTCCTCTTCCGGAGTCTCTTCTAGGCGAGCCTCGCCCGGCGGTTCCTCATCGGGAGCGGCCTCGCCAGCAGGCGCCTCATCGGGGCGCGCAAGCTCGATCGGCTCCTCTTCCGGAGTCTCTTCCGGGCGAGCCTCGTCCAGCTGTTCCTCGCCGGGACCGGCCTCATCCGCAGGCGCCTCATCGGCGACCGCCACTTGAACCGGCGGCTCCTCTTCCACTTCCGGAGTTGGCTCCGGCTCCACCTTTTCTGGAGCCGGCTCCGGCTTCTGTAGAACCGTGCTCGCGCCCTCGCCGTCACGAGGCATCAGGAGGGCGAGCACCGACCCCCCCTCTTCGTCCGGATCGGGGATGGAGACGATGAGCACCTCATCCGACTCCACCTGCGTGCCGTCCGGCAGGGTCGCAATCGCCGAGAACTGGTGATCGCCCGGCGGGATGGGGATAAACGGCACGAGCGTCCATTCACCGCTCAGATTGGCAGTCTCCGAACCGAGGTCGACGCTTTCGCTCCTCACGTTGACTTCGGCGCGGGGCGGGGCACGGCCCGCTATCACCGCACGGCCGTCCGGGGTTATCCGCACGGTATCGAAGCTGGGTGGGATCACCGCCGGCGCCAGCTCCTCGTCGGGCGTGATCTCCTCTACGACATCCGGCGCAACGGTCGGTTCCTGAGCCTGTTCCACCGGGTCGTCGGGCACGACGCGCGCCTCGACGATGGGCTCCTCTGTCTCCTCGGCGCCCTCCTCCATAACATCGGGCGCAACATCGCCAGCGGCGGTCTCTATCTCGCCGTCGTCCGTCGCTGCCATCGCGTCGGCGTCTGCTGGCTCTTCCGTTGCCTCTGGCTCAGCCTCAGCGACTGCATCGTCCTCGGTCGCTGACTCGGCGCCGTCTTCAGTCGCCTCCATCACGTCGGCAGCCGCCTCGTCTTCCGTTGCAGCGACCTCAGGCGAAGCCGCTAGTTCTTCCTCGGTGGCGGGCGCGGTGCCGTCGTCGGTCGCCGCCATCGTGTCAGCGCCGGCCGCGACTTCCGCAGCCTCCGTCGTAGCCGCTACCGCAGCATCGTCCATGGCAGCGGGTACGGTTCCGTCGTCGCCTTCAGCCATCGTCTCGACGTCTGCCGGCTCGTCCGCTGCACCCGGCTCAGCGGAAGCCGTCACATCGTCCTCGGTAGCAGGCGCGGTGCCGTCTTCATCCGCCGCCATGGTGTCGGCACCCGCCGACTCTCCCGTTTCCTCCGTCGTAGCCGCAACCTCAGCATCGTCCATGGCAACAGGCGCAGTGCCGTCTTCATCCGCCGTCACGGTGTCGGCACCGACCGCGTCGTCCGTTGTCTCCACTTCAAGTGCGGCTGCTACTTCTTCATCCTCGGTAGCAGGCGCGGTGTCGTCTTCATCCACCGCCATGGTGTCGGCACCGGCCGCGTCGTCCGTTTCCTCTGGCGAAGTCGCAGCGACCGCATCGTCCTCGGTGGTAGGCGTAGTAACGTCGTCGGTCGTTGCCATCGTGTCGGCGCCGGCCGCGTCATCCGTTGTCTCCACTTCAGGTGCGGCCGCTACTTCTTCATCCTCGGTAGCAGGCGCGGCGCCGTCTTCATCCGCCGCCATCGTGTCGGTGTCGGCAGTGTCTTCCGTTGCACCCGCCTCGGCCGCAACTTCTTCGTCCTCTTCGGTAGCGGGCGCGGTGCCGTCGTCACCCGCCGCCATGGCGTCGGCATCGGCCGCATCTCCAGTTGCCTCTGGCGAATCCGCAGCGACCGCATCATCCTCAGTGGTAGGCGCAGTAACGTCTTCGCCGTCCGCCATCCTGCCGGCACCGATAGTGTCTTCTGTTATCTCCGCTTCAGGCGTGGCGGCTACTTCTTCTTCCTCTTCGGTGGCGAGCGGGGCGCCATCGTCGCCCTCCGCTATCGGCCCCGTGTCGGCCACGTCGCCCGCTACCTCTGGCTCAGTCGCAGCGATTGCATCGTCCTCGACAACGGGCGCGGCGCCGCCGTCACCTTCAGCCATCGTGTCGGTGCCGGTGGCCTCTTCCGTTGTCTCCACTTCAGGCGCGGCCGCAACTTCCTCTTCCTCGATGGCAGGCGTGGTGTCGTCTTCATCCGCCGCCATTGTGTCGACGCCGGCTGCGTCTTCCGTTGTCTCTGCTTCGTGGGCAATAACGTCGTCGGTCGTCGCCAATGTTTCGGCGTCTACCGGCTCTTCCACTGTCTTTGGCTCAGCGGAAGCAGTCGCATCGTCCTCGGCTGCGGATGCGGCCCCATCGTCGGTCGCCGCCATGGTGTCAGCATCGGATGCGTCTTCGGTTGTTCCCGCCTCTGGCGCAGCCACTAACTCTTCTTCGGTGGCAGGCGCAGTACCGACTTCGGCCTCTGCCATCGCTTCGGCGTCTACCGGCTCTTCCGCCGCGTCTGGCTCGGCCGAAGCCATTGCATCGTCCTCAGCGGCAGGCGCGGTGCCGTCGTCGCCCCCCGCTATCGGCCCCGTGTCGGCCACGTCGTCCGCTACCTCTGGCTCGGCCGCGACTTCCTCCTCCTCTTCGGCGGCGGGCGCGGTGCCGTCACCGGTCGTGGCCGCAACGTCGGTTTCGGCGGCGGCGTCCGTGACCGTGACTGCAGGCACGCCATCGCCCGCCGTGTCCACTCCGGCCGTCTCCTCCTCTTCCTCTTCCTCCTCCTCGACGACTGCGACATCGCCGGCTGGCGGTTCGACCGGTGTCGGCGTCGCTTCAGCCGTCTCGGCGGTGTCATCCTCGGCCGGTTTTTCGGGGGCCGCCAGAGTCGGCGCAGCCGTGTCTTCGTCCTCCGGGCCGGCATCGATGTCACCGCCGGGAACGTCGGCAGGCACCGGTGGCGCTTCAGCCGTCTCTTCGGGCTTCGGCTCAGCCGGTGTGGGAACGCCGGCATCGGCCGCGACGGGCTCTTCCTCCTCCGCCGGCGATACGCTGTCGACGGTGCTCTCGGCCGTACGGTCGGCGATATCGACGGACTGCCCCGTTCCGTCCTGCTCGTCCCCGCCGGTCAGGAACACCCCGAGCAGGACGCCGACGACCACGACGGCAACGCCGGCCGGGGCTGCGATGCGGAGCGTCTCGCGCCGCCGCAACGCAGCGGCCACGCGACCGGTGAAAGTGCCTGTCTCGCTCACTCGATACGCCTAGCAATCATGGGCGGCGCCACGATACACGAGTCGCTCGGGGCGCGACAGTTTACCCCGCCTGACACCCTACCAGTCGCCACCGGACGAGAACGCGGGCAGCGGAGACGGTGTCGGGCTCACCGGGTTGCGGATCGCAGGCAGCGACTTGAGATAGGCTGCCATGGCCTTCAGGTCCGCCTGGGTCAGGTGACGCAGCCCGTCGTCGATGGCCTCGCGCATCTCGCCCTGCACATCGTCGCCATAGGGCGTGAAGCCGGTGCGCAGGAAGAACGCCAGATCGATCTCGGACCATGAGCCGATGCCGGTCTCGGAATCGGGCGTGATGTTGGGAACCTGGATGCCGCCCGGCCCATAGCGCGACCCCGCCAAGTGAGGGCCGCGCTTGAGGGAGCCCAGCATGTTGCGCGGGGTGTGGCACTCGGCGCAGTGGCCCAGCGCTTCCACGAGATAGCGGCCGCGCATAAGGCGCTCGTCCTCGCCGGGAATGGCCGGGAAGGGCTCTCGATCGAAGAATAGCCAGCGCCAGGGGTGGAGAAAGAGGCGCACGTTGAACGGAAACCTGAGCGCGTGCGACTTGTTAGGGGCGACGACCGGCGCCACCGTGTCGAGGTAGGCCTTGAGGTCGAGCATGTCCTCGCGCCGCATGCCGGCGTACGCGGTGTAGGGAAACGCCGGGTAGTAGGTGCGCCCCTCGGGCGATTTGCCGTCCCGCAGTGCGCGCACGAAGTCCTCGTCGGACCAGCCGCCGATGCCTGTCTCAGGGTCCGGCGTGATGTTGGGCGCGGCGATCGCCCCCCAGGGCGAGGACAGCATGCGCCCGCCGGCGAGGAAGGCGCCGCCGCGCGCAACGTCGGTGTGGCAGGTCGCGCAGCCCGCCGCGCGCATGATGTAGGCGCCGCGCGCCGCCGGGTCCACGCTCGCCGGATCGGGCTCCACTGTGGGCTCTGTCGCAGGCGCCGCGCCGGCAAGCACGACGCTCGTCAGCAACGCCGGCAGCAGCCAGGCGATGCTGCGGGTGAAACGGGTGCTGAACCCTCTCATGGGATGCCGCGCTCGGTCCTGCTCTCAGCACTGGGAGTCGTATTCTGACATAGTTTCTTTGGCGGGCATTGCAACCGACGCCACGGCTAGCGGCCGGCGGGAGTCTCTGCTACAGAGCGGCGCTCCCAATCGGTCAGCCACACAATCAGGATCGGCGATGGCGGCGATCGCGTCTCTTTGCGTCTTCTGCGGGTCTCAGACGGGCCGGAACCCGGCCTACGCCGAGGCAGCCCGTAAGCTGGGCACGGCGCTTGCCCAGCGCGGGATTGCGCTCGTCTATGGCGCCGGCGGCATCGGCCTGATGGCGGTGGTGGCCGATGCGGTGCTGGCGGGCGGCGGCAAGGCCATCGGCGTGATTCCCGAGAAACTGGAGAGCCTCGAGGTGGCGCATCCCGGTCTCACCGAGACGGTGGTTACCAAAGACATGTTCCGGCGCAAGCGGATCATGCTCGACCGTGCCGACGGCTTCGTGATCCTGCCGGGCGGTTACGGCACCCTCGACGAATTCTTCGAGGTGCTGACCTGGAAGCAGCTCGGGCTCCTCGACAAGCCGATCGTCGTTCTCGACAGCGAGGGCTATTGGGAGCCGCTGCTGGACCTGCTCGACCGAGTGAACGCCGAGGGGTTTGCTCCGCCGGCCACATCGGGCCTCGCCACGGTGGTCCGCAGCACCGACGAGCTGTTCCGCGTCCTCGACAACGGCGAGGCTTAGCCGGTCCTCCGCGCCGTCTTTCCGGGCGGCCCTGTCCTTGACCGGTCGGACCGCTTTGCTAAGGTGCGCGCGGCCCCGCCGGCCGCCGGCCCTTTCCCGCGGGGCACCCTGCCCGCAACGCATTCCTGGAGAGCTTCGGATGGCGAAAATCAAGGTCGCCAACCCCGTCG